>CAZICR010000071.1:0-11015 GCA_964537795.1 uncultured Cellvibrionaceae bacterium
AGCGACCGCTAATCGGATAATTCGGCGCTTCTTTGGTAATTTGCACATCATGCACATGGCTTTCGCCCATACCGGCAGCAGTGACGCGTACAAATGTGGGTTTGGTGCGCATGAGTTCAAGATCGGCGCAGCCTGTGTAACCCATTGATGAACGCAAGCCGCCCATTAATTGGTGAACGATTGCAGCCAGTGGACCTTTGTAAGGAACGCGACCTTCGATACCTTCGGGGACTAATTTTTCAGCGCCAGCACTGGCGTCTTGGAAATAGCGATCACTAGAGCCACTGGTTTGTGCCATAGCACCGAGTGAACCCATGCCGCGATAAGCTTTATAGGTACGGCCTTGGAAGAGTTCAACTTCGCCGGGCGCTTCTTCAGTACCGGCAAACATGGAACCCATCATGACGGAATGAGCGCCAGCAACTACGGCTTTGGAAATATCGCCAGAATAACGAATACCACCATCCGCAATTGCAGGAACGCCAGTGCCTTTCAAAGCAGCAACCACATTAGCAATAGCCGATATTTGTGGGACACCTACACCACTAACAATGCGAGTTGTACAAATGGAGCCTGGGCCAATACCGACTTTGACTGCATCAGCACCAGCTTCGACCAATGCCAAAGCCGCTTCACCCGTGGCGATATTGCCACCAATTACTTGTACGTCCGGGTATTTGGTTTTGATGGAACGGACACGATCCAATACATTTTTGGAATGGCCGTGTGCAGTATCGACTACCAACACATCCACACCCGCTTCAACCAATGCATCCACACGCGCATCAGTATCGCGGCTGGTACCAACGCTGGCACCGACACGTAAACGTCCTTCGGGGTCTTTGCAAGAATTGGGATATCGTTCAGCTTTATTGATGTCTTTTACCGTAATCAATCCAAGCAAGTTAAATTTGTCATCGACCAGAAGGACTTTTTCGATGCGATGCTTATGGAGAAGATCACGCACTTCTTCTGGTGTGAAGCCTTCTTTCACAGTGACCAACTGAGATTTGGGGGTCATGATGCTGGAAACACTGGCATCCAAATTCTTTTCAAAACGTACGTCGCGACCGGTGACTATCCCAACCAGATCGCCTTTTTCCAAAACCGGAACACCGGAAATATTATTTTTGCGCGTCAATGCAATCAAATCACGAATGGTTGCAGTGGACTCAATAGTGATGGGATCTTTCACCACACCCGCTTCAAACTTCTTAACAGCCCGGACTTCAGCAGCCTGTTGTTCGATAGTCATATTCTTGTGGATGATGCCGATTCCACCTTCCTGCGCCATGGAAATTGCCAAACGGGATTCGGTCACTGTGTCCATCGCCGCTGAAATCAGGGGGATGTTCAGTTGAATCTTGCGAGTCAGTTGGGTTTTCAGGGAAACGTCTTTCGGAATCACTTCCGAATAACCAGGGACAAGTAACACATCATCAAAGGTGAGCGCTTCTTCGGCGATTCTCAACATGGCGGAGCCTCAACAGCAATAAAAAGAAGCACGCGATTATAGCCAGTTAGCGGCCGGAATCCAAACAAGAACAGACTATTCAGTAGAGATTCAGTTATTTATCACGAATATATCCAATGAACTGCTCCCCACAAGGAAAATCCATTATGAAAAAATCCATTCTGTTTTTTGGCCTGATTTCCTCATTCTTGCTATTCAGCCAGACGACCTCAGCAGATTCATTAAGATGCGAGGGAAAACTGGTTGATACGGGAGATACCAAAGCTGATGTTTCCAGCATCTGCGGCTCTCCGGAAATAACCGATACCTATTGCAAACCAACAACCCGCCGAATTATAGATTCAGATGGCAAAGAAACCTTTGTTGAAAGTTGCTATCAGGTTGATATCTGGAGTTACAAATCAGAAAGCGGCAGATTTTGGAAACATGTATATTTCACACAGGGCCAGGTCATCGACATTCGAAATGGAGAGAGGATAAATTAAGCTGTCCAACCAAAAACTTAATCAGCGAATGAATAAAATTTATGCAAATTAGTTCTCCACCCAACAAAAAAGATAAATTAATTCCCGTTAATATCATCACAGGATTTCTGGGTGTTGGGAAAACAACCGCCATTCGACACTTACTCACCCATAAACCAAAAGAAGAACGCTGGTCAGTATTGGTAAACGAATTTGGTGAAATTGGAATTGACGGAGCGCTCCTACAGGATACCAACGCACAAATTCGTGAAGTGCCCGGCGGCTGTATTTGCTGTGTGGCAGATTTACCCATGAAGATTGCATTAAACATGTTGATCAACAAAACCAATCCTGACCGGATTTTAATTGAACCCACAGGCCTTGGTCATCCTGCCGATATTATCAACTCGTTGACTGGTGAAAACTATTGCGAGGTTTTGGATTTACGCGCAACTATTACCTTACTGGATTCAAGAAAATTACAAGATACCCGATACACCGAAAACGAAATATTTCAGGATCAAATTGCTGTTTGCGATGTATTAATCGCAAACAAAAATGATTTAGCAAATGATAATAACCGCAAGGATTTTTACAATCTATTGCAAGCATCCAGTCCGCCCAAAAAAAATTGGGCTTTTACCTCTCAAGGCCAAATAGATCCAGCACTACTAGATCTGGAACGACAAGAAGCAAAACTGCACCATCCTGACCTGCACAAAAATAGGTTAAATCCAAAACGCGAAATTTATAATAACAAAATTCAATTGACTGACAATCAGGATTTTTTACGGCGTGAAAATCAAAGCCAGGGATTTTTTTCTTGCGGTTGGTTATTTAACCCGAAAAAACAATTTAACTTTAATCAACTGTTTGGTTGGATGACAGGCTTGGATGTGCTGCGAGCAAAAGCTGTTATGAATACTGATCAGGGTGTGTATATGTTTAATGCAGAAAATGGTGTTCTGAGTGTTAACCCTGCGATGCTGGAAATCGATGATATCAGTGATAGTCGTATTGAATTAATCAATGACCGCGAAATACCGGCCACAGATTATGAAACTGATTTAATTAAATTGATTAATTAAAAAACCCCTGATCTTTTCAGGATCAGGGGTTTAGGTTGATTTTACGTCAATATTTTATTTTTCGAAAAGCTCTTCCAATTCGTTAGCACCTTCCAGTGGCAACTGGTCCAATTGCTGTGGATATTCGGCTTCGCGCCCGTTGGAAAGTAATCGTGCTTTAATACCAATATCTACATCAGACGATGTAGATATTGCCTTGCAATATCCAACACGCTGGAATAAAGCGTTGCCAAATCCGTAAATCGGCCCAACACTACCATTGTCACCCCACTCAGTCCAATGACCAGCACCAAGAGTATTTAATTTAACACCCAAACCTGTGTGCGGAGCTGAAGTAACAATATCCCAAGTCATGCTGTCATTACCTTTACCACTCCAAAAATTTCCTACCATTTTTACACTATCACCTTCTTGTCGATAATGCCCATGCCAATTGGGATAAGTTGTTGAATACCAGGTTCCCTTGATTTGAGTTTGCCCCGCCAATGGCGCTGAATAAGGCAAAAAACAAATACGTTGAGTAGCCCACTGATTGTGCGCGACAGAATCATCATCATGAAATGTAATGGACCAAAGATTTCCTTTGTCATAAACATTCGGATCATGACGAGGATAGGCAAAAGCAACTGAAACAGATAAAAATAATGCAGTACCTACAACAATTTTTTTAATAAACATTTTTAATCTCCTGTTAAGGTAACAGCTAACAACATTTTCTTGCTCGGTATAAGAAAATGAAGCGCAGCTGGTGGCAGATAAATTATCGAAATTAAACTTACCATTGCGATGGAATCAATTATGATTCACATACCACCGCAGCTAAACATTTTATCCTTATTCAACTCAGGAAACTGTATGAAGACTAAAATAGTGGCACCACACTCATGATTAGAAAAATATTTTGTCCTCCAAAATATCTTTTCGGCATCACATTTAACATTGGCGTATTTTAATATTATTAAGCGGGATTGAACAACGAACCACCAACTTCTCTTTTTGTTCTGGATCTCACCAAAAATAAAATCATAGCGGAAATTGGATTCATAAATGGGCAAATTTAATTATTATTAAAACAAGTAGCTGGGTTAAATTTCTTGTTACGATTGCATAGTGAACTCAATAGGCATAATCATTCCTTACTGACAATCTTCCTTTCAGAACGATAGCGCTGATATAAAATTTTTACGCGCTTGACGTAGGTTTGGGTTTCTTCGATGGGGGGGATGGCGTTGTATTTATCGACACGGCCCGGGCCTGCGTTATAGGCCGCGACGGCAAGTGTCAGATTGCGGTTGAAGCGATTCAGAAGAAAATCGAGATAACGGGTTCCACCCATAATATTTTGTGCCGGATCTGTCAGATCACTGACATCCATATCCCTTGCGGTGCCAGGCATTAATTGCATTAAACCCATTGCGCCTTTTCTGGACCTTGCCAACGGATTGAAATTGGATTCCGCGTGAATGACTGCGCGAATCAGTGCCGGATCAACGCCATATTTTTCAGAGGCTTTTTGAATGGATGCAGAAAATTCATCGGTATAAAGTTGTGTGATTTTCCAATCAACTGTTGAGAGTGCGCTGCAGGCATAGCAGGAATTGTAAACAATAACTTGATACTCATGCTTGGCAGGCATTTTGTCAGAGTAGGAAACACCACCTTGATTTTTATATTTATAAAATCGAAACGATTTGGCTTGTTGTGTTTTCCATTCGTTCGCACGACGCTCTTGTTCTTCTGCCGCAGTTTTAGCGGCAACTTCGCGCACTAGTGCTTCATAAATATCAAGCGAGTTTTCGCGGGAATTTTCTACTGATGTATTTTCTTGAGTATCAGTTGTTGAAAGACTAACCGGATTAGCAATTGCACCTGTCGATTCAACACCATAGCAAAATGCTGAACCCAAAAGGCTCAGAACAATCCACAATATTAAACGATGCAAAAAAAACATTGGACACCAAAAAAAATCGATTTAACTTATCTGATAGAGCACTCTGATACAGCAGCTGATATTGGAATCAGGGATAAACCTGAATTAATAGGTATCTGCAACTACCAAAGTTTAGCCTAAAACCCTTAAATGGCACGAGAACCAAATCCCGACAGGCGCAATTATTAACATTAATCAGGATTCCAACCAAACATCCCTTACCCATTGCCAAATAGAAGGCCAGGTTTCACCGGTTAATTCACCATTTTTCCAGAAGACAACCTCTCCTTCCGGTTCAACACAATAGTAATCACCGTTAACTTCACAGAGCACAATCAGATAATGCGGCACCCCTAAAGACCAGGCAGTCGCTGTGACCTCCGGTAAATAGGTATGGGAATTGGGATCAGCCGCCGTGACCGGCTCAAGATGACCATAAATCACATCACTGGCTGTCAGCAAATATTCCCGCATATCGCGAGGAATGGGTAACAAAAGCTCCTCCTCTATCAAAATCAATTGATCTTGATCCGGCAGCTCCAAAGGTACAGGTACAGTTTCGTTATGGTCTCGTAAGAGTTCGAGAATTTCTTCCATTATTTTTCCTGTGTATTACTCAAAAAGTGTTAATTGTGTTTCTAAAATCGCCTGCATGGATTCTTGTAAAAAATATAAAATCGAATCGGCAACCGGCATTAATTGTTTTGTTAAATAATGTTCGTAATCCAGTGGACTTTCACGGCATTCCAGAGCTTCCGGTCCATTCAAGGTAATGACATATTCAATCCAATCGCCGCGACGCAAAAGCTTACCTGTTTTTTGTTGATATTTTTTGGCAGCTTGTACATGAGGTGGAATATTTTTTTGATAATCTGCTAACTTTTGCCTAAGTCGTTTGCGGTAAATCAAGTCAGCATCACGTTTACCTTGTAGCAAATCGGCGGCGACCTCACGAATAAAGTCCACATGATTTTCGCCAGCAAATATACGCTGATATAAGGCCAATTGGAATTGTTTGGCTAAAGGTGTCCAGTCTGACCTTGCGCTTTCCAAGCCTTTAAAAATAATTTCTTCACCATCCAGAGTATGAATCAAGCCTGCGTAGCGTTTTTTAGTACCCAAATCCGAACCGCGAATGGTGGGCATCAAAAACCTGTGGTAATGGGTTTCAAATTGGATTTCCAAAGCGCTTTTCAGTTGATAATCCTCTTGCAACTTTTGTGTCCACCACTGATTTAATTCCCTGGCTAATCGTTGACCGATTTTTTGACACTGCTCAAGATTTTTTGGTTTTTTACCCTGACAATTATTCTCCAACCAAACAAACAAAGAATCGGTATCACCATAAATAACTGCATAACCTTGTTGTTCAATCCAGTCGCGGCTGGCTTGAATAATCTCATGACCGCGAAGTGTAATTGAACTGCATACACGCGGGTCAAAAAAACGGCAACCCGTTGAACCCAAGACACCGTAAAACGAATTCATAATAATTTTGATGGCATGGGATAAAGGTGCGTTTTTATCCTTTTTAGCTTGATCGCGAGCTGCTGATAATTGTTCAATAATCGAGGGTAATATATGCCCTTCCCTCGCAAAAAAAGCACCATTAAATCCTTCAACAATTTTTTCATCAGGCAATTTATTGTGTTGTGCCAACCAGAATGCACAGGGATCAATCAAAAAACTGCGCATAATGCTGGGATACAGGCTTTTAAAATCCAATACCAACACATTGTCATAAATTCCCGGTCGTGAATTCATCACATAACCACCGGGGCTGATAACATCCGATTCAAATTCACCTAAATTCGGTGCTATATAACCTGCTCTGTGCAATTTAGGTAAATAAGCATATTCAAATGCGGCCACTGAACCACCAATACGATCCATTAACAATCCTGTCAATTGACTTCTCTCCATAGCAAACGACAATAATTTTTCTTTCTGAAAAATATCCCAGACTAATTCCGTATCACGCAGGTTATATTCAGCCAATCCTTGCTTGTCATGTTCAAATAAGTATTGGATATCATCACCGCGTTGATTAGACGACAATAATTTTCCTTTGCCTAATAAAGCCTCCGCAACATTCTGCAATGAAAAACTATCGAATCGTGTATTAGCCGCTTTTAATAATTCGATACCATCCAATGCGATGCGTCCGGGAATAATCACAAATCGCCGACCAGATTCACCCTCTTCCTGTCGCCAATGCCAATTTTCCTGACCACGCCCGATACAAAAATTCAATGCATTTTTTTGTGCAAGCTGTTCCAGCACCCAAAGATCAAACTGAATGACATTCCAACCCATGAATATATCCGGATCATAATCACGAATAAAATCCAGAAAAGCTAACAAGCAAGTTTTTTCATCAGGGTAATAATAAATTTGATATTCCACATTATCAAAATGAGACTCTGCTGACTTATCGCCAATCATAAAAACCCGTTGCAAGTTTTCTGCATAAACCGCTATGGAAAATAAATGCTCGGCATCCATAGTGGTTTCAATATCAATCGACAGGCAACGTAAGTTCGGTCGCCAATGCACAGCTTTTGGGATAGGAGATAAAGCGGGATTTAATAATTGTCGATTTGCTGGAATAGTCTCAACGGGAAGTTGCACAGCAGCATTGATAAATCTTTCCATCAAATAGCGTTCATGCGGTTTAATATCAGATTCCCAAAAAATAACAGATTCAGACTCAAACTTTATTTGCAGATCACGAGCAATGCGTTGCTGTTTACAATAAACCGCATTGACTGGCTGATTTTTGAAATTTTTTAAAGCGACTTCCGCCATACGGACTGAAGAAGAAGCAGAGATAATTTTTTGAATTTTAACCGCATCCTTCCGTTTAACAAAAAACACAGATTCCTGTTGTGTGATGTGCGTACAAACGGCTCCCTGATCTGTCGCCCACCAGAACTCCAGAGATATTCCATCAGGAGTATCTCGCCATTGTCGTGTTAATAAAAAGCCATGAAATATCACCAGTGCAATTTCTTCCGAACAAATTTAACCAGTTTCTTCGCGTTGGCTTTATTCTGTGCGACACGAGGATGCTGCCCATAACCTGTAAAATCAAAAAATAAAGTATCGATTTTTTTATCCTGATAATTCTGCTTCATTTTTTCAACAGCGGATTTTATATAGTTTGGCCATTTATCATTGGCGGTGGCATCCATACTGCCTAAAGCACAAATAATCTGGGCTTTAGGATATTTTGTACGAATGGTTCGCACAAAATCGATGTAGGCCTGAATTCTCTGCTCATCCGTTGGAACAGGTTGCAAGCGTTTTTCCCGATCAATTAACCAACTGTCATTTTGCAATAAGTTGATAATCACCAGATCTGGCGTCCACTGCGTAAAATTCCATGAAGTATCGTTATTGCCTACTGCACTTAGCTGATCATAAAACTGCGGCATAATAAACGGAAACCAGCTAATCATGATGCCTATACCACTTTGCGAGGTAGTATGTAATTCAGCATTCAATTCACGCGCGGCAATCGAACCATAAGCCCAAAAATTATTTTTCTCTGATAATAAATGATCGGCGCCATTATCTGCAGCTTCATTTCCCATGCCACTGGTAATGGAATCACCAAAAATTTCAATTCGGCGTTTGAGTCTTTCAGGAGGATTTAGAAGTTTGCCATCAATTACCAATCCTTTAAATAAAGTATGCCCTTCTTCTCCTTCAGTTCGCTTGTAAATTTCCATTGAATGCTTTCCATCGGACAAACTGGTCGAAATGGTATATTCCTGTTCACCCTTTTTTGCCTCAATAACGTAAGGATGATAAATCTCACCGTCGACAATCACACTGAAATAATTTTTTCCGTATTGATCATCTAAAATAACCTTTAACACTTTGCCAGTAAAATTGGCCTTGATGCTGGTTCCGGGCCAGCTGATCAAAGGTGCAGATGGATTGGCGAAATCAATGCGCCCTGTATACAGCAAATTACCATTTTCAGGTGAAACAAAACCGGGCTCCGATGCCGCCCACGTAGTGCAACTGACGAAAAATACAAGGCCAAAGAAAATATTTTTATATTTCATAATTTATCCATATTTCACTTAGGGCGGGTCATGACCCGCGTTTTAGATTTTGAAAATTTATCTTATGAGAAGTTGGTGCCCTATTCCGTGGGTCTTGACCCGCGCTACGACTCCCTACTTAAAAAATCCAGATTCGATATATTAAATTGATGTAAATTCTGAAACACAGTAGAAAATTCAGAACCCGGAACACCAACCAACTGGCAAGCGTAGCGGCATATTGATCGTTATCCTGTTTTTGCAACAAGCTGCTGCAAGGCTTCTTGCGCAAGTGTATTCACACTTTTTCCAATAGTCTGAGCTTTTATCGCAAGTTGCTCGTGCAGCTCGGGCGAAATTCTCAAGTTAAATTTACCCGAATAATGACGGCGTGGTTCAATACCCTTTTCTTTACAAACCTCAAGAAACACATGTAAAGATTTTTTGAATTCTGCTTTCAACTCTTTAGGGCTTTTACCGTAAAAAAAAGCACCGCCAGCTAGCCCGAGAATTTCACCACGAAAAGAATCTAATTCAGGATCATATTCAATTTTGGCTTGGTAGCCGTCCAGCGTCATAGTATTCATATAGATACTCGTGTAGTTCTAACCATTTTCGAACGCTTGCCATATCTCAACGCACAAACAGTACCACAAATTAGTACCATGTAAAGCTAGAGAACAGATGTTTGGACGCGAGGCCAGTAGTATTCTTTACTGCACACTCATGACACACGCCCTATGTGTGTTACCGCACAGACCGAGCGCGCTAGTAACAGGATGATCCAATGTTGTTTCACTTTATAGGCATCACTCACTCAGCATAAGAATCACTCATTTGCTCCCTACTCAACGTCCTCACCAAGAACATTCCGTGCGCTTGCACGAATTTGAGATTGCTTTGGCATGAATACGAATCATAAAAACATCGCATGGCTTTTAAGTGCCGTACTGTTGGTTGTATTCAGCATTTTTTATTTATTTACTTTTTTCGAGCAACTTAAAAATGCTGGCGACATGCGTAAACATACATTCTTAACACTGAGCAAAGCACAAGAGCTTTTATCCTCATTGAAAGATGCCGAAACTGGGCAGCGTGGTTTTCTATTAACCCAGGACGAAACGTTTCTAGAGCCTTATATAAATGCAAAAACCCAAGTACCCACACTGCTAACAGAATTACATCAGCTGGTATTGATTCCAGCAGCACAGCAACAGTTAAAAAAAATAGACCCTTTAATCAACGCCAAATTTGCAGACATGGCGCAGCTTATTGAAATGATAAGCAAACAAAAGACTGTCAACAATACTGACCCTGCTGCCATTAGTGCAAAGGTTCGCCGTGCAGTAAGCCAGCGAATAATGAATGATATTCGCAAAGAAATGAATTTTTTAATGGCGATAGAAGAAACTGCTCTCGCGCAACACGATGAAGCTTTTCAACTGCAAATACGCCGCCTATTTGGAGTTGTTAGCTTTTTCAGTTTATTTGTAACACTCTTTGCGTTCGCATTTGTGTATTTTATTTATCGCAACAACCAGCAACGCTTTAAAGATTTAGTTCACGGTGAAACCAAACGTTTACTCGATGCGCAAGAAGCCATGAACCAACAACTGCAACAAGCGTACGTTAGCGCGCAAGATAGCGAACAAAAATTGATGGTAACACTTAATTCCATTGGCGATGGCGTGATAGCCACCGATATTAATGGCTGCGTAACCTTGCTCAACCCCATTGCCGAAGATCTCACCGGTTGGACGCACAATCAGGCGATAGGCCGCCCCGTGAATGAAATTTTTCACATCATTCATAAAGACACGCGTGAGTTGGCGGTCATTCCCGTTGTCGAAACCTTGGCAAAAGGTACAATTCAGGGATTGGCCAATCACACAGTATTAATTGCCCGCGATCTGCGTGAATTTGATATTGCCGACAGCTGCGCACCAATTCGTGATCACGATAGCATTGTGATGGGCGCGGTGTTGGTGTTTCGCAATGTCACGG
>CAZICR010000072.1:0-6035 GCA_964537795.1 uncultured Cellvibrionaceae bacterium
TGAATTATAAAAGTGGCAAAGTTTGCATGACTCATGTTTGCGAGTCATTCAGCTTCCATTATAGTTAACCATTCTTAACAGTAATCAAATTCTTAATCAAACCTATTCGATGCTTGCAAGCCAATAGCTTTGTTGGGAAAATCCGCGCCCTGTTTTCAGTCTTTGAGGTGTTTGTGGCCCACATAGGTCTTTTCTTTGGAAGTGATGAAGGTAACACCGAGCGGATTGCTTACCGCATCCAACAACGTTTTGGTGCTGATAATCTTGATGTACAGGATATAGCCGATGTTACCCAACTGGATTTTGCAAAATACAACAAAATTATTTTAGGAATACCCACCTGGGATTTCGGGCAGATACAGTCGGATTGGGAAGAGTTCTGGGACGATATTTCTGCTGTTGATTTCACCGGCAAGCAGGTCGCACTTTATGGTCTGGGCGATCAGTTTGGTTACGGTGATTATTTTCTGGATGCCATGGGCATGTTGCATGACGTGATCATTCAAAATGGTGCAGAAATTGTGGGTCATTGGCCAACATCAGGCTATGAATTTGAAGCATCCAAAGCAGAAATTTCAGGGGCCGGTTTGTTTGTAGGTTTGGCACTGGATGAAGATCAGCAAGAAGATTTAACGGCTGAAAGATTAAATCGCTGGTGTCTGCAAATTCAGGAAGAATTTGCGTTGGATTTTCCGGTTCAGCAACTGGATGATTGATCAAAACCGGCTGGTTAAACAGCCGGTCATTTCAAAAATATAAAATCAAGCGGCTTGTTTTGCTGCTACATCCCCAACTACCGGAAGCTTAAACAATTCGTTCTGATAAGCCTTAACCATCAGGAAAATCCAAAGCGCCAGTATTGCAAGACTAATTATCGGGTGTACGAATGCAAGGAAGGGAATAATACTGTAAATAACACCCAAGACTATATTGAGTATTATGATGGCTATGGAAAAAAATAAAGATTGAAATGCATGGAATCTTACAAATTTGTTTTCTTTTTCAATGACAATAAAAATTATAGCGGTAATAAAACCCAAAACATAACAAAGCAAACCTGCTACGTTTTGCTCCAATCCTGAAGAAGATTTATCGTTAGACATTTTTAAGCTCCCCTCATTTAATTAATTAAGCGTTGTAATCGTTGTCCTGAACTATCAGGAATTTCATCATAACAACGAAATTCCATTTTTTGGAATGATTAATTAAACCAAAGTCACATTACTTGATTCTGTTTAAAACACATTTTGGCCGTAGCACTGGAACCTGCGGGTAAATGCCAGGCTTCCTGCATAACGGCTCCCCGTTCGACGCAGATATAAAAAGCGTCTTGTCCTGTACCTATGTCTGCAATTTTAGCTGCGGCTTCACTGCCGGGATTCCACACAACCACGCTCGGGCAATTTTCATGGGTGATGTCGATGCGGGTTCCATTCCCAAGATCTATACCGATAGATGCCTGAATATCCGGGAATACCCTGTCAACTGCACCCGGAAAACTTACATCACCTTGCTGTTGTTTTTCTATTAAGCCTTCAAGATTGTCGCGATATTTTTTATTGGCCAGTCCCAACACTTTTGTTTGTTTTAAATCAGAAATCTTGTAGTAATTATGCATTGCCCAGCTGAACTGAAATGCTTCGGAATCAGTGTTGTTAACGGTTAATTCCATGCTGGCAGACTTCCCCAGAATTAAACGAAGTTCCGTCGAAAAATCGTAGGGGAAATGTTCGTTAGCTTCGCTGACAAATAAAAATTCCAGTTCAACAGATCCATCATTCATCAAGTGGGTTTCGCCCAATTGCCAGAGTTGGTTTCGGGCAAATCCATGTTTGGGTTTTTGCGGATCTTTTGGGTGAGGGCCAAACCAGGGTAGGCATAATGGAACACCACCTCTCAAGGCTGCTCCAGGAGTGAAATCACAATTAGGGCTTACCCATAACAAAGATTCACTACCCTTGGGTGCAAACTCCAGCAAGTGGGCGCCTTGTAGTGAAATGACTGCATTGCACAATCCAGTGTTAACCAGCAATAACGGCAAACCTGTTCCAGAAGAATCGGGGTAATGTGTTTTGCTGTTAGTCAGGGTTAAAAAGGGATAGGGTTTGATTAAATCTTCAAGTGCTTGTTTATCTGACGTTTCAAAGTGAGGCTTGTGCATAATAATTCCAGTTTGCAGTGACTGGCGAATTCTAAAGCATGCATTTGTATGATTAAAGCAGAATTCCATTTTCGCAGACTGGAAATCCCGGCTGCATATACTTTGAAAACCTTTTATCATGCGCCCCCCTTGTGTTGGTTGGTTTCTTTGAGGATGGTTTGTGAGTAAAACGCAATATGTAATCGGACAACGTTGGATCAGTGAATCTGAAGCAGATTTGGGATTGGGAATAGTTCTTGATTTGGCGAATCGTCGTTTAACCCTGAGCTTTCCTGCAGCAGGTGAGCGTAGGACTTATGCTGTGGATAATGCACCTGTCAGTCGTGTGAAATATGAAGTCGGCGATCAGGTTCGTCATCAGAATGGAACTAAAGTAAAACTGATTAAGGTGGTAGAGCAGACAGGTTGTTTGGTTTACACCGGCCTAACCAAAGATGATCAGGAATTGGTATTTCCGGAATTTGAATTGGATAGCTTTGTGCAATTCAGTACTCCTCGCGATCGTTTATTTGCGGGGCAAATAGATAAGCACGATCACTTTTATTTGCGTTACCTCACCTTGTCGTTACAAAACCAGCATCGCCAATCTTCCATAATGGGTTTGGCGGGTCCACGTGTGCAACTACTTCCGCATCAGCTTTATATTGCCAATCAAGTTGCGCAACGTTATGCACCAAGAGTGTTATTGGCAGACGAAGTAGGTCTGGGCAAAACTATTGAAGCCGGTTTGATTTTGCATCAGCAAATTATGACCGGAAGGGCAGAGCGAGCATTGATTGTATTGCCAGCCAGTTTACAACATCAGTGGTTGGTAGAAATGTTACGCCGTTTTAATTTGGTGTTTACCTTACTGGATGAAGCGCGTTGTAATGCTTTATGTGGTCTCGATAGTGTTGAAGAATCGGTTGACTATGTTGATGATTTTGTGGATGACGAAACAGAAAAGTTACCCAACAATATTAACCCGTTTGAAACTGCACAATTAATTATCTGCTCATTGGATTTTTTAACAAAAAATAATTTTCGATATCAACAAGCGTTGGAAACCCATTGGGATTTATTGTTGGTCGATGAAGCACATCACCTTACTTGGGCGAATAACAAACAAGGCGAATTAAAAGCCAGCAAAGCGTATAGTTGTGTTGAAGGTCTGGCGAAAAAATCAAAAGGATTATTGCTCTTGACAGCCACACCTGAGCAACTGGGCATAGAGAGTCACTTCGCGCGTTTACGTTTATTGGATCCTGACCGTTATTTTGATTTATCAAAATTAATCGAGGAGCAGGCCTCCTATCAGCCCTTAAATGAGTTAGTACAAAAATTACTGGAAATAAAAGAAACAGAAACCAGCTTTTCAACTGACATAATTAATCAGTTGCTTAAATATTTACCTCAATCGAGTTTTAAAGAGCTAACCAATCTTGCTGAAGAATCTTTTGAAGATGCAGTAGATAAAGCAATCGAGTATCTATTGGACAGGCATGGCACTGGTCGGGTGCTGTTTCGAAATACTCGTAGTTCAGTGAGTGGTTTCCCATCCAGAAAATTACATCAACATCCTTTAACACTGGCCGTTACAGACTTGGCGGCTATCCAGCAATTCAGTCTTGAAGATCAAGTTCAGGCAGAAAAATTTTGGCAACAGCAAACAGATAAAGATTGGTGGCTGCAAGATCCGCGAGTGGAATGGCTGAGTGAATGGTTGCGTCAACATAAACGTAAAAAAATACTGGTGATTTGCGCAAAGGCTGACACAGCACAATCGCTGGAAGATTATTTACGTTTGCGAAAAGGTTTTGCTACAGCGGTATTCCATGAAGGATTGAACCTAATCGAACGTGACAGGGCCGCTGCTTATTTTGCTGACGTTGAAGATGGTGCACAGCTATTGGTTTGTTCGGAAATTGGTAGCGAAGGCCGTAACTTTCAATTTGCGCATCACCTGGTGTTATTTGATCTACCGCTCAATCCGGATTTGCTTGAACAACGCATCGGTCGCTTGGATCGTATCGGGCAAAAAGAAGTTGTTAATATTCATGTTCCATTTTATCTCGATACAGCGCAGGAAAAATTATTGGCCTGGTATCATCAAGGACTTAATGCCCTGGAAAAAACCTGTGCAATTGGGCAGGCTGTCTATACTGAATTTGCCGAAGAACTATTACCGGATTTGATTAATACAGACGACCACACCTTTCAGGAGCTGTTAACAAAAACAACAGATTTTGCTAATAAATTGGTAGAACAACTTCAAGCGGGCAGAGACAAATTACTGGAACTCAATTCATGCAAACCATTAATCGCTAAAAAATTGGTTGATGCATTATCAGCAAACGATGTTGACACACGTCTGGCAAGCTATATGGAGTTGGTGTTCGACAGTTTTGGTATTGACTCCGAAAGGCATAGTGAAAAGGGTTTGGTTCTGCATCCCAGTGATCATATGTTGGTAGAACAGTTTCCGGGATTGCCTGAATCAGGTTTAACCATTACCTATGAACGCGAACAGGCTTTATCCCGCGAAGATATGCAGTTTATTACCTGGGAGCATCCGTTGGTACGCGGTGCACAGGAGTTGATTTTACAAAGTGAATTTGGCAACACGGCATTTTGCACCCTGAAATTGCCGCCATTAAAACCGGGCGGATTATTGCTGGAAGCCATTTTTGTTTTACATTGTGCCGCTCCTGCGGAGTTGCAGCTGTTTCGCTTTATGCCAGAATCTGTATTACGGGTATTGGTTGATGAAAAAGGAAAGGATTATTCAAGTTTAATGGCTGCCAATCAATTAAATAAATTATTGCAAAAAGTTCCACGCAATAATGCACAAGATCTTGTGCGTCATGCGCGGCCACAATTAATCAATTTATTACAACAAGCAGAAGATATAACGCAATCTAAACAAGATGCTTTGATTCAGGCAGCGCAGGCTGCAGTAAAAGCAGAAATTAATAATGAAATATCGCGTTTGCAAGAGTTACGTCAGGTTAACCCTAATGTGCGACAAGAAGAAATAGATTATTTGCAACAACGTTTGATTTCGAGCACTCACTTTTTGAGCCTGGCAAAAATTCGTTTGGATTCATTGCGGGTGATAATGACGATTTAGCTCCCTTCGTAACGACTGCATGGATGCAGGAAGCTATAGCAATTCAGTAGCCGTTGCCGAAGTAGAGGGTTAGGTGGGGTGAATTCAACCAAAAGAGAAAATAAAACCATGTACATTTTTTCCGTAAACGCACGCGCAAAAAAATCCTTTGATGATGTAAAAGAAGGCCAGTTAGTTCCTTTTATTGTGTACATCAATTTTATTGACCTCTACGGTGCGGAACAGCTGTGTAAAATCTATTTGATGCGCGCCGGTTTTATGGATGTTGATATTGAAAAACGCAAACTGGTACCCAGCCATTTGACGACGGATGCAAGGGTGATCGCTGCAGACAAAACCATGGCGGCGGCAATTAAAGATGGTTATGTCATTCAGATGTTTGACGAGTAATCCATAAAATAGACCCAAGTATTATTTAGGAACTTTTTGTTTTGGTAAAAGTCCTACTGCCGTATCGGAATACAGGGCAGCGACTGTGTCAGAATGGAATAATGAATCAGATTTTTACCTAACCGTTGATTATGAATTACCGGAATATGACTCTGCTGTTGTTAGTCAATCCAAAACCTTGCTGGTTATTGCGTTAGTTATTTCTTTGTTGATTCACTGGGTCATTTTGCTTTTCAAGCCGCAATCTGGTTTGCCACTATTGTCTATAACCTCAAGTCGATCAGTTGACATTAGATTGATCCCTCAAATGCAGTCCGTTCAAAAAGACGCTCAAGAAAATACAATTGTTGAAACCTCGCCAACGCTTGAATCGCC
>CAZICR010000072.1:6135-10993 GCA_964537795.1 uncultured Cellvibrionaceae bacterium
AGTCTGAAAAGAGAATTATCACGAGCAACCAGCCTGATAAAAACACACAACCCATCAGTAAACCTATTGAGTGGCTATCTGCCGAAGATTACAAGCAAATATCTGAACCTGAAGATAAAAAATTCGATACGGAAGATGTATTGGCATTTAATCCTGAATTAAAACAAAATCGAAGTGAAACACCCCGCAGTTCAAAGAATACTAATCCTTCATCATTGGAGAATTGGCAAGACACTAGCGGAAATCGATTTTATAAAGTGGATGGGAAATGTTTTATGTCGTTGCCACAAAATATCATGTCAAATGAGCGAGAAGGCAGGAATTGGTACAGCGTGGCATGTGGTGGAAAATCAGACAGCGAAAATATGATCGAGAATGTAAACAGTGAAATGAAAGCCCGATTTAAAAATCTATAAACGAATATTTAAATACTTTTCTGTATCAGTTCCAGTTTGGTTTCATCGACACTGACAAACCAAAAACTGTCATGCCAATCTCCAAGAACTATGCGCTCACAGATTTTTTCATTAATTGTTAACGGATGACGGGCAGGGCGGTGGGTATGACCGTGGATCATGCGCTGCACATTAAATTGTTTGAAATGTTTTTCGACTTCGCTGGCAGTGACATCGAGAATATCATCAGCTTTCAGGCTGTTCATGCTTTTACTTTTGTTGCGTAATTCAGTTGCAATTGCCCGTCGTGTGTCGAGTGGTTGTGAAAGGAATTGTTCTTGCCATACCGGGTTTCTGACTAATCCTCGAAATTGCATATAATCTTTATCGGCAGTACACAGGCTGTCGCCGTGGAGCAGGAGGGTATTAACTCCATAAAGATTGATGCACACTTCCTCATCCAGAAGAGTTGCATTTATTTTTTCAATGAATTGTTTACCGATTAAAAAATCCCGATTTCCATGCATTAAAAAAAGTCGGGTTCCGGTTTTGGATAAAGACTGTAATTGCGCTGTAACTTCTTTTACCAAAGGTTGATCGTCATCGTCGCCAATCCAGGCATCAAAAAAATCACCCAATATATATAAAGCTTCGGCGCTTTCTGCTGATTCAAGGAATTGAAAGAATGCCCGCGTGACCAGCGGGCGTGATTCGTGAAGATGTAAATCAGAAATAAACAGCGTTTTTTTCATGGAGTTATCAGACAACTGTCACAGTTTGAATGGTCACAGTTTCTTTGGGTACGTCCTGATGAGGACCTTTGCTGCCAGTTTTGACACCTTTGATTTTGTTTACCACATCCATGCCTTCTGTGACTTTGCCAAACACGCAATATCCCCAACCCATGGCGTTTTTGCCGCTGTGATTCAGAAACGAATTATCTTTTACGTTAATAAAAAATTGTGCAGTCGCACTGTGTGGATCATTGGTGCGTGCCATAGCTATAGTGCCAGTTAAATTTTGCAGGCCATTATCAGCTTCGTTCTGGATTTTTTCGCGGGTTTCTTTTTGTTCAAAATCTTCTGTAAAGCCACCGCCCTGAATCATGAAGCCATCAATAACACGGTGAAAGATTGTGCCGTTATAGAAACCTTCTTCAGCGTACTGCTTGAAATTGGCGGCCGTTTTTGGCGCTTTCTCAAAATCCAGTTCCAGCACTATGTCGCCGTAATTTGTATGTAATGTAATCATAGGAACCTCTTCGTCAAAAAAGCGGTTATGATACGCGCTTGCTCTCTTCGGATCAAAATGCTTTGTTATGAAACCTGGAAAATTTCTTACTCTTGAAGGTACTGAAGGTGTTGGAAAAAGCACCAATTTGGCTTTTGTTCGGGATTGGCTGACAAGCCGCAATATTCAAGTTGTTGTGACCCGGGAACCAGGGGGTACTCCACTTGCAGAACAAGTCCGTGAATTATTATTGGCTAAACGCGACGAACCTGTTGATGAAACTGCAGAATTACTTTTGATTTTCGCCGCACGTGCACAACATTTGGCGCAAGTGATAAAGCCTGCATTGGATAAAGGTATCTGGGTGTTAAGTGATAGGTTCACTGATGCTACTTTTGCTTATCAAGGCGGTGGTCGCGGTTTGAGCAAATCGGTTATCCAACAACTGGAACAATTGGTGCAAGGTGGTTTGCGACCTGATTTAACTCTGATTCTGGATATAGATGTAAAACTGGGTTTAAGTCGCGCCAGTCAACGCGGTGAATTGGATAGATTTGAAAGTGAAACGCTGGATTTTTTTGAGCGGGTTCGAGCGGCTTATCGTGAACGTGCTATGGCAAATCCTGCGCATTACGCGATTGTGGATGCAGGGCAAACCTTGGAAAAAGTGCAGCAGGATATTGATAGGGTTTTGCAAGAATTAATTTAAAACTCCGCCGCACAATGCAATGAAATTTCTTCCCCTGTAATCGGATGCGGAAAAAATAAATCCTGTGCATGCAATAACAAACGCGGTGCTTTTTGTTTGATTTCTAATGTGGCGTATAAGCCATCACCCAAAATAATGTGACCCAGCGATAGCATATGCACACGTAATTGATGTGTGCGGCCAGTAATGGGGTAAAGGTGTACGCGTGTCTGTTGCAGGATTTGATCGCGACTAATCACTTCATAGCGAGTTACCGCTTTTTTGCCATGATCAAAGCACACCTTTTGTAATGGACGATTGGGCCAATCGCAAATTAAGGGTAAATCAATTTCACCTTGATCCTGTTCAATCAATCCATCAACAACGGCCAAATAACGTTTTTTAATTTTTTTATCTTCGAAATGCTGCGTTAAGTTACGTAGTGCAAGGTAGCTCAACGGAAAAATCACCATACCGGAAGTGCCCTGATCCAATCTGTGCCCAATACGTGCATTCGGATTCAACTTCACAACCTGATTGGCTAAACAAATTTGATTTTCCGGCCCTTTTCCCGGCACGGATAATAAACCGGCGGGTTTGTTGGCGACGATTAAATGTTCGTCTTGATAAACAATGTTAACGGGTGTGGACATAATGATTTCGCAAAAAACCTTTCACAAAAATGTGGCCGAGGATTATCGCATGATTTAGGATGCCCGCTATGACTGAATCAAATCCCGCACATTTCTGGCACCCATATCCTTGGCATTTGTCGCAATGGCAAGACCTTGGGGATTTGCTTGAACATGAAAAATTACCTCACGCCATTATGCTGGCCGGGCCGAAAGATATTGGTAAGGGGCAGCTCGCTCGCGCTTTGGCCTATCGTATTTTGTGTGAGTCAGCAGTAGATGGATTGGCTTGTGGGAAATGCCGTGGTTGTGAATTGAACAAGGCAGGAACCCATCCTGATTTGGCGAGCCTGAGTCCTGAAGAGGGTAGTCGTGCAATAAAAGTCGATCAAGTGCGTGAAGTGACACAGTTTTTATCCAAAACTGCACAACAAGGTGGATACAAACTGGTGGTTATTGATCCTGCTGAAGCCATGAATGGTAATGCAGCCAACGCCCTGTTGAAGTCCTTGGAGGAGCCCAGTGGTAATACATTGTTGATATTGGTTTGCCATAATCCCAGTGCAGTGTTACCCACTATTCGCAGCCGTTGTCAGATCCGACTTTTGCGTTTGCCTGCAAAAGAGTCTTTGATTAATTGGTTATCACCTTTGCTACCGGCTTCATCACCTAAGGCTGATGATTTATTAATTCAAGCGGGCGGGGCACCTCTGGCTGCCTTGGCCTTACTCGATGGCGATCAAATTAAGAAACGTGAGCAGCGTCTTCAGGATTGGATCAAATTAACGCTGGGGCAATTATCCGCTATTGAAATAGCGGCTGAATGGCAGGATGAAGAGTGTTTGTTGATATTGGAATGGTATCTGTCCTGGTTGTTGGCTATGTCACGCTGGAAGGTGGGTGCAAGTAATACCTTGGTATCCAAAGCGCCTCAGGAATGGCAAGCGGCTTTGGAATTCATCGCACCAAACTTGTTGCACCGATATATTGAAAAGGTCTTGCTGAGTAAACGTCAGCTGTTAAGTGGTGCTAATCCCAACAAACAATTATTGTTGGAAGAATTATTATTCGACTGGGTCGCATTAATGCGATTAAGTCGAAATGCGAATATGGCAACTGGACAGTCCTGAGCTAATCTATTACTGTTCCAGTTCGTTTATGCTTCTTTACAACAGGTTTCCCTATGCAACAGGCAATTGGTGGCGGCGCCCGCAATGGCATACTCTCGCTAACGATTAAAGACAAAAATGTACTTTACGCGGCCTATATGCCTTTCGTAAAAAACGGTGGCATGTTCATCCCGACCAACAAAAGTTACAAATTGGGTGACGAAGTATTTATGTTGCTGAGCTTGATGGATGAGGCGGAAAAAATTCCTGTTGCCGGTAAAGTTGTTTGGGTGACTCCACGCGGTGCACAGGGCAATAGAGCTGCCGGAATTGGTGTGCAATTCAGTGATCAGGACAATACCGCCATCAACAAGATTGAAACTTATCTGGCCGGTATGCTGGGTTCAGATAAACCAACCCATACCATGTAGTTTCCCCTAAATATTTGTGATAGAAAGCCAGGCATTCCTGGCTTTTTATTTTTCAGTAGGTTGTTTTTAAGTTGTAAGAGATTTTTCATGTTAATCGATTCCCATTGTCACCTCGACAGACTCAATCTTGATCCTTATCAGGGAAATCTGGATGCCGCTGTACAAGCTGCGCATGATCGCGGCATTCAACAAATGCTCTGTATCAGTGTCACTCTGGACAATAATCCTGATGTGATTTCCATTGCGCAGCGTTATCCTGGGGTGGTAGCGTCAGTTGGCATTCACCCCTGTGATGTGAAAGAAGCTGCAGCCACCAAAGAGCAATTATTGCATTGGTCTGTACAATCCAAAGTGGTCGCTATTGGTGAAACCG
>CAZICR010000073.1:0-10928 GCA_964537795.1 uncultured Cellvibrionaceae bacterium
GAATCAGTCATTTAAAGATGGCTCCGTCAATTCATGCTGGGAATTTCCTTGTTGTTGGATGGAGCCTTGTGAGCCCTGCCTTCAACAAGATGAAATTAAGAATAAGAGCCCCGCCACAGGGAATCGCCTCCCGTTGCAAGAGCGCTGGCGATTCTAACATCCCTGAGCAAACTTATGTACGCCTAGTTGATCAACATCAATCCTTTCATATCGACGCAGCGTTGTTCTTCCTGCAGGGCAATTCTCAGGCTGCGATTGATTACGGGATTTAAAGCTCCGTATTCTGTTACCGCCGCTGTCAAACGGTTGATATTTTGTGCAGTGCAGACGCTGGGTAACATTCCGGTTAAATAGGATGACAGGAATCGCTCGTCTTGTTCTTTATGTAACTTGGGGATATTGGAAAGTATTTTGTCAGCGTATTGATGACGATATTCGATTTGAACTACAGGGAATAAATTCACCATTAATAACCTTGCCGTTGCCAGTTTGTATGCTTGGTCTTTGGCAATCATTTTTTCAAAAAAATCTGCTTTGATTTCCGGTGTCGCTCTCACCACTTCGCAGATCAATGACATTTGTTGCCCTCGGTCACTGGGATCTTTTTTCTTTTCCTGATCGGCTAATTTAATAGCGCTGGCATGTTTAAATAAATTTAATCTTATTAAGACAGCCCAACGTCGATCCTGATCTATTTGCAAACCACGAACTTTTTGTTTGCCTGTTAACATATTTGCCAAACGATTTAATTCGGATTTGGAAAACGCCAACTGAACATAAGTATCAAACCAAATTTTTTGAATATCCGATTCGGCTTCCGCTGCTTGTAATTCTCGCCAGGCAATGGCTTCTAACAGCTTTAATTCTTTTTCAAAGCCCTGTTTGTTATTTTGCATTTTTATCAAATAGTCTTGTGCCATACGTAATTTTGCACTCATAGCCGCAACATCAGCAGTATCGTTTGACACCATTGAACTATTCACCAATTGTACGAACTCATTCAATCCCAAACGTTTGTCCAACACTTGGTCCCACAAAATTTGCCATAAATTACTGCGCATTTCAGGATCAAAAACAGTAATATTTTGCTGCACACTAGTAAGCGATTTTTTGTCCAAAGAGACTTTTAAATATCCCATGTCATTCACATTAGGATAAACAAAATCAGGGCAAGCCATACTCTTCTCAATGGGCATTGCAGTTTTTTCACCCGAGTAGACAAATGGTATGACTGCAGTTTGATAAACTGCTTTCTGATTGGCCGATTGATCAATTTGATAAAAACCCAATTCAATTTTTTGCGATCTGAGTGTTGGATTTTCCGGAGTTGCAAATTGCAATACAGAAAATTCTGACAAAGGCGCCACATCATGATTATCGCCACAAGCAAATTCGACCTGAATAGTATTTAGCCCGGCCAGATAGAGCCACTCCTGCGTCCACCCCGTCAGATCCTTATCGCTCGCCTGAGCCACTTCGTTAATAAAATCCTGAAGTTCAGTATTACGATAACTGAATTTTTTTAAATAATTGGCAACACCTTTTCGAAAGTTTTCTTCACCAACATAATAGGCCAGCTGTTTTAATACAGACGCCCCTTTGCCATAAGTAATCCCATCAAAATTGGTAAAGGCTTCTGCAGTATTGGCAACAGGTAACTCAATCGCGTGGGTGGTCACCTGTTGATCGGTTGTATAAGCCCATTGCTTCATGTTGTTATAAAAAATTCGCCAGGAGTCTTGCTTGAACTCACTGTTTTTGGATAGCTGTAGATAGGACATATAAGTTGCAAAACTTTCGTTCAACCACAAGCCATTCCACCAATCCATAGTTACTAAATTTCCGAACCACATATGCGCCAGCTCGTGTGAAATCACATTGGCATGACGAAAACGTTCCAGACGGGTTTTGACTCCACGCCCGACGTAAATTTCATTAAAAGTAACCGCACCCAAGTTTTCCATGGCACCCGAGTTAAAATCCGGTACTATCAGTTGATCATATTTACCAAAAGGATATTCAATTTCAAAATATTGATTATAAAAATCAAAACTTTGTTGCGTGAATGTGAACCATTCTTTGGCATTCAAATATTGTGCAAGCTCTTCTCGTGCAAACAATCGCAAATGGACTTTGCCTGAATTATCTTCCCAAATCTTATAAGGCCCTGCATGCAAGGGGAAAATATAGGATGGAATTTTCGGTGTTACGGGAAACATCCATCGTTTTTTCCCGTTTTCATCATTTATTGAAGATTCACGTTGTGCCGATATCACCTGCCAGCTGGCAGGCGCCAATACTTGTAACGCATAGCTGGCTTTAATATTCGGCTGATCAAAATGCGGGAACATTTTGTTGGCGTTATAAGGTTCGAAGTTACTGTAGAGATAAACATTACCGGTTTGCTGGTCTTTGTAGCGATGCAACCCATCACCCGCCATTGAATAACTCCGCTCAAACTCTATACGAAGTTTGTTGCGTTCTTGCGTGAAAGTTTCCGCTGGTATCTGTATAAAATATTGTTCGTAAATAAAATTAATTGACTGGTCATTAAGATAAACAGCGTTCACTTTTCCTGAATTAAAATCCACAGTCACCGGTGATGTATTTTGTTTCATCAGATTAAAATTGATGATCACTTCTCCTGAGTAATCCGTATTTTTTTCATCCAAATTGATTGTTAATTCATAACTGACATCCGTGATTTGCTTGGCTCGCATGGCTGCATAAGCTTGTTCAAGATAAGCTTGTTTGCTGCGTTCTATCGACTGTTGCTGGTCAACATACTTTTCTGTTTTTTGTGGCGGCTGGCAAGAGGAAATTACAACGCACACCAGACTTATTAGGAATAACTTCAAGAGTTTATTCATATTCATTCCTGTTTTTCTTCAAAAAAAAACCGCTGACTTTCATCAACGGCTTCTCATCTGTTTTACCTATTACCCGATAAAATCAATTGCCATAGCTCATTAATCGTTGGTAACGACGCTCAAGTAATGCATCAATTGGTTCCTTACTTAACTGTTCAACTTGCAGAGTCAATCGCTGACGCAATGTATCCGCCATTTCATCAATGTTGCGATGCGCACCACCCAAAGGTTCAGGAATAGTTTCATCAACAATGCCCAATTCCTGCAATACCTTTGAAGTCACACCCATTGCCTGTGCCGCTTCCGGCGCTTTGGCGACTGTCTTCCAAATAATGTTGGCGCAGCCTTCAGGTGAAATCACAAAGTAAGTGGAATATTGCAACATGTTGAGATGATCACCCACACCAATCGCCAATGCACCACCGGAAGAACCTTCACCAATAACAGTACAAATAATCGGTGTACGCAAACGGGACATAACCGCCAGATTTTGTGCGATGGATTCGGAAATCCCGCGCTCTTCCGAATCAATTCCGGGATATGCACCGGGGGTATCGATCAAAGTCAGTATTGGCATCTTGAAACGCTCAGCCATTTCCATCAGACGCAAGGCTTTACGATAACCTTCAGGCCTCGGCATTCCAAAGTTACGCTGGACTTTTTCAGTCACAGTGCGGCCTTTTTCTTCGCCAATTACCATGACGGGTTTGCCATCCAAACGGGCAACACCACCAATAATCGCTTTGTCATCACCAAAATGGCGATCACCATGAAGCTCATCAAAGTCGGTAAAGACACGCGTGATGTAATCCGACGTATAAGGGCGTAAAGGATGACGGGCAACCTTTACCACTTCCCATGCAGTCAGTTTGGAATAGATAGATTCGGTGAGTTTTGTACTTTTTTCACGCAGCTTGGCGATTTCGTCAGCAAGGTTAACATCGCTTGAGCGCCCAACCAGCTGTAATTCTTCAATCTTGGTTTCCAGTTCAGCAATAGGCTGTTCAAAATCCAGAAAATTTAGATTCATATCAAGCTCTTGTACGTCTAGAAATTGGACTTAGCCAAGTGGCGATTTCGCCCACCCGGTCGCTAATGGGGCGCTACATTACGCGAAAACACCCGATTAGTCGATATTTTTAGGCTAAGGCTTTGTAGATAAGCAGCTGAAAACAGATCCAATTTATTTTTACAAAATTGCAGGCTTTTTTGAAAAATTTACTATCGGAGGGAGGTTCCCCCCTTCTCAAGAGAGAAAGGGGGAGAGGGCAGAGATCTTTTCCTTAAGAATTTTCCTTGTCATTTCTGACCCCATGAATTCTATTGAATGTGGTTTACAGTTTTATGGTGATACTGTGCCAATTTGATGACAAAAGAAATTTACATTTCTTACAAAAACAAAAGCGTTTGTCGCAATTAACAACGCAACGAAAACCTGACCTATTGATAAACCAAACTAACTGACTGAAGCCCGTAACGCTCACGTAAACTTTGCAGCAATTCATCTTCCGGACGCAATAACCATTCGTGACCCAATTGAATTTGGGCTTTGGCATCACTGCGTGAGTAATCAATAATCAATGGACACTTGGCAATTTTTTGTGGGGAACCGCGATGCAGCTGCAACAATTGAATTAAATCGCGAACGGCATTGGGAGCCAATAATCCCGCATGCCATCGCAAATGAATTTCACGCACCTTGTCTTGACGTAAATCACTTAACAATTGCACGTTATCCGCACTCATTTTTAGTTGGCCACTGAAGTCATCATGTTTAACCTGGCCAGTAATCACTAACAAACCATCTTTTAATAAGAGGTCGCGTGAGTTGTTATAAATTTCAGAAAAAAGCGTGACATCCATGCGACCAGTGCGATCATCAACCGTCACAATTGCCAAATTGTCACCGCGTTTGGTTTTGACCACACGTTGTGAAATAATTAATCCGGCGATGGTTTGGTTGGATTTTTCTGGTTTCAAATTAGCAATACGCGAGGTCACCAAATGCTCTAGCTCTTGTTCGTATTCATCAATGGGATGACCAGTTAAATACAAACCCAATGTTTCTTTTTCTGCGTGTAATCTGTCTTTAATTGACCAACTGCGTGTATTTAAAAAATCCTTATATACGTCAGCAATAGATGTTTCTGTAGCAGTCACTTCACCAAATAAATCCATCATGCCTGCGTTGGAATTAGCTGCAGATTGTTCGGCTGTTTTGACGGCTTCATTCATGGCAGCAAACATAATCGCGCGATCCTGATCTCGATTGTAATGCGGCATGTTGTAGCTGGGACCCAAACGGTCAGCAGCGCCTGAACGAATAATCGCTTCGAGCGCTCGCTTGTTTAATTTACGCGCATCGACTCGCGCACAGAAATCAAATAAATTTTTAAAAGGCCCCGCTTCATTTCGTGCGGCAATAATCGATTCAACCGGGCCTTCACCCAAACCTTTAATAGCGCCCAATCCATAAATAATATTGCCCTCATCATCCACCGTGAAATGAAATTCACCGGAATTTACATCAGGCGGCAAGAGTTTTAATTTCATGGTGCGACATTCTTCAATGAAGGTCACCACCTTTTCAGTTTTATCCATGTCTGACGACATAGTTGCTGCCATAAAATGCGCAGGATAATGCGCTTTCAACCATGCCGTTTGATAGGAAACAATTGCATAAGCTGCAGAGTGCGATTTGTTAAAACCATAACCGGCAAATTTTTCTACCAGATCAAAAATTTTAATTGCCAACTCACCATCAACACCTTGTTGTTTTGCGCCTGCTTCAAAAACTTCGCGCTGCTTGGCCATTTCTTCCGGTTTTTTCTTGCCCATGGCACGACGCAACATGTCTGCACCACCGAGTGTATAACCAGCCAACACTTGCGCGATTTGCATAACCTGTTCTTGATAAACAATAACACCGTAGGTCGGTTCAAGAACTGGCTTCAAACTTTGATGTTGAAATTTTGCATCAGGGTAAGCAACTTGCGCACGACCGTGTTTACGGTTGATAAAGTCATCGACCATTCCCGATTCCAAAGGACCGGGACGAAAGAGCGCAACCAAGGCAATTAAGTCTTCGATATTGTCAGGCTGCAAACGCTTGATCAAATCTTTCATACCGCGCGATTCCAACTGGAATACCGCCGTGGTTTCAGCGCGTTTTAATAAGCCATAAGTTTTGGGATCATCGAGTGGAATCGCGCTGATATCCAAAGGCGGCTCACCTTTTTTAGCGCGCTGTTTATCAATCATAACGCGCGCCCAATCGATAATCGTAAGTGTGCGCAATCCCAAAAAGTCGAACTTCACCAAACCGGCTTCTTCAACATCACCTTTATCAAATTGTGTAACCAAACCACCACCGGCTTCATCGCAATACAGCGGAGCAAAATCAGTAAGTTTTGTGGGTGCAATTACGACACCCCCGGCGTGTTTGCCAACGTTACGGGTTAATCCTTCAAGCTGCTCTGCCATTTCCCATATTTCACCGGCGTCGCCATCAACTGTAATAAATTCTTTTAGTTGCGGCTCTTCTTGCAGCGCTTGCTCTAATGTCATGCCGGGTGTTGGCGGAATCATTTTCGATAATTTATCGGCAAGACCGTAAGATTTTCCTTGCACACGCGCCACATCACGCACTACCGCTTTTGCTGCCATAGTACCGAAAGTAATAATTTGACTGACCGCATCGCGACCATAATTATCGGCAACATAAGCAATCACTTTATCGCGATTGTCCATGCAAAAATCTATATCGAAATCCGGCATGGAAACACGCTCCGGATTCAAAAAACGTTCAAAAAGTAAATCGTATTGCAGAGGATCAAGATCAGTAATTTTTAATGAGTAAGCCACCAAAGAACCCGCACCCGAACCACGACCTGGCCCTACTGGAATATCGTGATCTTTTGCCCACTGGATAAAATCCATCACAATCAAAAAATAACCGGGGAAACCCATTTGGATAATAATATCCAATTCAAATGTCAGACGGTCGTCATAAATTTTTCTACGATCAAGATAATCAGCAGAGTTTTTATCTAAAATCCTATCCAGTCTTTCTTCCAATCCCTTCTGCGAAATCTGGCGAAAAAATTCAGCTTCGGTTAAACCTTCAGGCACTGGATATGCGGGTAAAAAATACTTACCCATTTGAATCGTAAAATTGCAACGCTTGGCAATTTCAATTGTGTTGGTGATTGCCTCGGGAATATCACTGAACAACTCTGTCATTTCTTCTGCAGAACGCAGATACTGCTGATCGCTGTATCGACGTTCGCGACGAGGATCATCCAATGTGCGTCCTTCACTGATACAAACTCGAGCCTCATGCACTTCAAATTCAGATGCTTTTAAAAAGCGGACATCGTTGGTGGCGACAACCGGACAATTCATTTCTGAAGCAAGATCAACCGCTGCATGCAAATAACTTTCATCATTGTCGCGACCTGTTCTTTGCAGCTCAATATAAAAACGATTCGGGAAATCGCGCATCCATTCGCGCAACAAATCTTCTGCTTGTGGTTTACGGCCGGATAGTAAAGCAACACCCAGATCGCCAAACTTTGCACCGGAGAGCGCAATTACACCTTCGCTGAATTCGCTGACCCATTGACGCCGAATGTAGGCAACTCCCTGATGCTGTCCGTGTTGCCATGCACGGGAAATTAATTCAATAATGTTTTTGTAACCACGATCATTCATGGCCAGCAAGGTAATTAATGTAGGTGCCGATTCAGAATCTGATGATTGCAACAAAAAATCACTGCCCGCAATAGGTTTTATGCCGGAACCTTGCGCAGCTTTATAAAATTTAATCAGACCATAAAAATTAGTCACATCTGTAATCGCACAAGCAGGCATGCGATTATTCACCAGATTTTTAATCAGCGGTTTAATGCGAATAAGACTGTCACTGAGCGAAAACTCAGTGTGAATGCGCAGATGGACAAAATTGGCGACAGACATACTCAAAACAATTTCATCTGTTCAATTTTATTTCTAACCGGCGCATAAGAGCGACGATGAATAATGGTTACACCTAATTTATCGAGCGCTTCCATGTGTACTTGCGTGGGATAGCCTTTGTGATCAGCAAAACCATAACCTGGAAATTCTTTATCCAACAAAATCATTTCACGATCGCGTGTGACTTTTGCCAGAATTGAAGCTGCACTGATAGCGGCAACACGACTATCACCTTTTACCACGGCTTCCGCAGGATATTTCCATTTAGGCAATTTGTTTCCGTCAACAAGAACATGCTCCGGTTGAATATGCAAACCTTCTACTGCACGACACATAGCCAACAAACTGGCGTGCAAAATATTAATGCGATCAATTTCTTCAACACTTGCACGAGCAATGCACCAAGATTTGGCTTTTATTTTAATTTCATCAAATAAGAGCTCACGTTTTTTTTCACTGAGTTTTTTCGAATCATCCAAACCTTCAATCGGATTTTCCGGATCAAGAATCACCGCAGCAGCAACCACATCCCCCGCCAAAGGGCCTCGCCCCACTTCATCACATCCTGCGAGCAAATGACCTTGATAAGTTGAAATAAAAGGATCCATAAAATCACTGTCGATTAATAAGTGAGGCAATCGCTTTGGCAGCACATTCGCTAGCGTTGCGCCTTAAAATACCATGCATATTCTTGAAGTCGTCTACCAGACGGTTGACTTCATCCGGGTTTTCAAAATAGTTCATTACCGCATTACTCAATGCCTGGGGGGTCGCTTTGTCCTGCAATAATTCAGGTACCAATAATTTTTGTGCTAATAAATTCGGCAAAGATACAAAAGGTGTTTTGATTAAACAGGATAAAATCTTATAGGTTATGGGTGCCATTTTATAAGCGACCACCATAGGCTTTTTCAGCAACATGGCTTCAAGTGTTACGGTTCCCGACGCCAGCAATACCACATCTGCCGCAGCCATTACTTCATGAGAATGCCCATTAAATAAGGTAAAGGGGAAATCAACATAATCATTTAATGCAATGTGTAATTGACGATAACGATCCGTATTGGCAGCGGGAATAATAAAATGCAATTGCGGATCCTGTTCCAGGCAGAACACGCCTGCACGCATAAATAAATCTGCCATACGCTCAACTTCACTTGAACGACTACCCGGTAACAAGGCAACCAATCGCCCCGATTCAGGCAAACCTAATGATTTTCTCGCTGCGATTTTATCTGTTTGTAGTGGAATCTCATCTGCCAGATGATGCCCAACAAATTCAACGGGAACTTGATGATCTTGATAAAATTTCGCTTCAAAGGGCAATAAAGTCAAAATTAAATCTACTGCACGTTTTACTTTTAAAACACGTTTTTGTCGCCAGGCCCAAACTGAAGGGCTCACGTAATGAACGGTTTTGATACCTTTTTCCTTTAGCGATTCTTCCAGTGATAAATTAAAATCCGGTGAATCAATACCAATAAAAACACTGGGGGGGTTTTTAATAAAATGTTCGCGTAAAAATTTTCTGATGCGCAACAATTCAAAAATCCGCTTGAGCGGTTCAATGAGCCCCATTACCGCCAATCGGTCTTGCGGAAAATAGGAATGAAAACCTTGCGCTAACATGCGCGGGCCACCGATTCCAGAGAAAGTTGCAGAAGGAAATGATTTGCGAAGTTCTTGCATTAACGCAGCACCAAGAATATCTCCCGATGCTTCACCTACCACTATCGCAATGTGAATTGATTCAGACACACAAATCTCCAGCGGGGGGTTTGTTTAACGCACTATACCGCGCGTTGAAGTCTCAAGTGATTCAATCAGTGGACCCAATGCTGAACATTCCGCCTGCATTTGTTTAAGTTCAACCAAGGCTTCATCCAGCGTCAAACCACGACGATAAATTGTTTTGTAAGCTTTACTTAATATTGTTAGATCTTCTTTACTAAAACCGCGACGCCGCAAACCTTCCAAATTAATATTTTTTGCTTCTGCAGGATTACCATTGACCATCATATACGCAGGCACATCTTTGCCAATTGCCGTTCCCATTCCAGAGAAACTGTGCATACCAATTTTGCAAAACTGATGAACCAAAGTGAAGCCACCCAGAATCGCCCAATCATCAATATGTACATGCCCGGCCAAAGCAGAGTTGTTGACCAGAATACAATTATTGCCGATTACACTGTCATGACCGACATGAACATAAGCCATTAACAAATTATTGTTACCTATGGTCGTTTCATGACGGTCCTGAATGGTACCACGGTGAATAGTGACACCTTCGCGAATCACATTATTATCACCCATCACAAACCGGGTGGACTCACCCTTGTATTTCAAATCAGGAGTATCCTCACCTAATGTTGAAAATTGATAAATACGATTGTGTTTACCAATTTTTGTTGGGCCCTTGATGATTACATGAGGAGCTATAACACTTCCTTCACCAATTTCTACTTCATCGCCAATAATTGTCCAGGGACCAATTTGAACATCGGCTGCAATTTTGGCATTGGGGTGAATGATGGCATTGGGGTCGATCAAGATAATGTCTCGTAAAATTAATATTTTCTGTCAGCACACAATATTGTGGCAGAGGCGGCTAAAACACCTTCAACTGTTGCTTTACATTCGAATTTCCAGATGCCACGTTTTTCTGACACTACACGCGACTCCAATTGCAATCGATCCCCGGGCACAACTTGTCGTTTAAAACGAACATCATCAACACCGGCAAATAAATATAGCGAACCATCTTGTGGTTTTTTATTCATGGTTTTGAACCCAAGAATACCGGAAGCTTGCGCCATAGCTTCAATAATTAATACGCCTGGAAACACAGCAGTCTGCGGAAAGTGGCCGTTAAATACATCTTCATTAATGGTAATATTTTTATACGCAATGATGGATTCACCTTCAACCAGTTCGATCACTCGATCGACCAACAAAAAAGGATAACGATGCGGTAAATATTCTTTAATTTCATTAATATCCATCATCTGGAAAAGCCTCAAATAAAAACGTTATTACGATTTTTTATCACGTTCAAGTTTTTGCAACCTATGTGCAAAA
>CAZICR010000074.1:0-10865 GCA_964537795.1 uncultured Cellvibrionaceae bacterium
GCAATTCAATCACTCGAAAAAAAGAAAGATTTACCCGCATTAGATAAAATCCGTTTCGAAACCTACAAAGAAGGACTCTGTGCACAAACTCTGCATATAGGCCCATTTTCAGAAGAAGGCCCCACAGTTGCCAGAGTACATGCAGTGATTGAAGAACAAGGAAAATTAACCGGGAAACATCACGAAATATATTTATCCGATATCCGCAAAGCCGCACCTGAAAAATGGAAGACCATTATTCGTCAGCCCATGTCAAAAAAATAAGGAGAATGTAGATAAATTTAATTGCATTTATTGCCAGTCTGGTTATTGTTAACCGTCTGCAAATCGTTGCAAATAATGAAGCAGATTTCAGTGCCATCAATAACCCAACTCCAGGAAGATCATCATGCTGGAACTTAGACCTAACTGTGAATGCTGTGATAAAGATTTACCACCAGCCTCAATTGAAGCTATGATCTGTTCATTTGAATGTACTTTTTGTAGCAGTTGTGCAGAAAATATTTTGCATGGGCAATGTCCCAACTGCAACGGAGAACTTGTTCCAAGACCAATAAGGCCTGTAAATAAATTGACTAACAATCCTGCCTCAACGACACGTGTTTTTAATCCGGATGGCTGTAAAAAAACCGCATAATAAATAACTGGGTTGCCGAGGCAGGAATCCAATGGTTAAAAATTTCAATAAAACCAATAAACTGGAATTATTTTATACATCATTAAAAAACTACTAACGCTGAAATAGTTTAAGTAATTTTCTCCAATCATGTATTGCGGTTAACTTGTTACCACTGAGAAACAAAGAACTCACAGACGATTGAAGTGGCAAAGGTATTAAACTGACGTCACTAGCCATCTCATCGTCATTCACAGCAATTCGTTCAGGAGATGACAATATGCGGATCGAAATTACTGAATTAATGGGGTTAGCAACAGGTTTGTTTTCGGTGTATACAACCACAATTTTATTCGACACCGACCTATCTTGATCAACTTTATTTGCGTTGAAAAAATTTAATTTAGAGGCAAGGTCAACAACGGGCAGCAGGTATTCCTTCCATTTGATCAAATTATCACACCCCATGGGTGAAAGAGGTACGTAAGTCAAAATTGGATCGTTGATATATTCAATAAGATTTTTTTCAGCAACCGCAATCCAATGATTGGGGGCTACTTCTATTCGCCAAGCTGTAATCGCAGACATACTAGCTCACTTTTAATTTTGTTGATAACGCAGTTGAACTAAGTTGAAGCTGAATCTCATTCCAGATCTTGCTCGTGGTAGAAATTAAAACTGCTTGATTATCGATCTCTACCAACTTTTCAAATAAAGGATTCACCATGATCAAAGGCAAATTATATAAAACAGTTTTGGCACTGATGGTTTCCTGCTTAATCGACTTAATTGCCAATGCAAATACATCTCGCTGATTCGAAACCAGACATGCACAAAACCGAAACTGTGAGGGATCACAGTTAGTTAATTGAAATCCATCATCAAATGCATAAACAGGCACTTCATGCCCGGATATCGATATTGTTGACTTGCCTGAATTGAGATCAGCAATCGGCGCTATGAATACAACTTCATTTGCCTGCAGAGCGAGAGTGGTTTTTCCGACTGTGATAACCCAATAAGAATCCTGATTAGCTTGCATGTTTAAACTCTGCTAATTGTGCTTGGATTGCTGTCAACAAAGTATCTTCTTCAAAAGGTTTGGTGAGGTAGTGATTAATACCGATTTGCATCGCCTGAGCACGATGTTTTTGCATATTGCGTGATGTAATCATAATTACCGGCGTGTTTTTTTGTTCACTTCGACGAACATGACTTGCCAATTCCAATCCATTCATACGCGGCATTTCCAAATCCGTTAAGATAATTTGAGGTTTTTCTTTTTCAATAATATCCATTGCTTCAATGCCATCACGAGCAACCAATGGTTGATATCCTGCATCAAGCATGAGTTGACTCAACGAACGTCTTACACTCAATGAATCATCAACAATCAGAATTTTAGCAAGACTTTTGATCTCAATATTATCAGCCAAGGCTTTTTCCACTCTGTGATCTGACTGAAATTGGGCAAGTAAGTAAGGCAAATTCAATACTGCAACCAAACTACCATCACCCAGGAGCGACATACCCGAAACACTGTTGATATGTTGGACATATTTGCCCAATGATTTAACAACCAATTCGCTACTCGCAATTGCCTTTTCAATCGCGATAGCCACCTTTTCCGTTTCACCTTGAACCAAAAGGATAGTGGAATTGGCATAATCATTGGCAAAGGAATCACCGGATACCAATTCTTCCAAACTCACCAATGAATAAATTTCTTCTTTTAATCGATAACAGAGTTTCCCTGCCACCTGGATGACATTCCCAATACCTGGTGAAAGAATTTGATCCAAATAAGTGGAAGGTATTGCATAACGACCCGAACGACTCGAAACCAAAAGGCTGTGATTTGTTAAAAGAGTGACAGGTAATTTTAAGGTGATGCAAGCTCCACCAGTAGCATTGTTGTTAACATCCATCGACCCCTTGAGAATATTAATGGTGTTGTACACCACATCCAAACCAATGCCACGCCCAGACAATTGGTTCGCCACATCACGGGTAGAAAATCCTGATTTCAAAATCAGGCGCGATAATATCTTTTCATCAACTTTCTCAGATTCTGCAAGCAATCCGTTGGCGACAGCTTTTCTGCGTATTGCGGCATAATCCAATCCACGTCCATCATCTTCACACTTCACCAAAATCTGTGAACCTTGTTGACGGAAATCCAGCACAATTTTTCCAATAGGATCTTTTCCAAGTTTGCGTCGCTGTTCAGATGATTCAATTCCATGATCAACAGCGTTGCGCAATATGTGCATTAGCGGATCAGCTAATTGCTTGAGCATATCGCCGTCCATCATGAGATGTTCACCCACTATTGTGAGTTCAGCAGATTTACCACTCATACGACAAGCTTGACGAACACAACGTTTTAGTCGACTGGATAAAAATTTCACTGGTTCCAAACGAGTTGAGATGACCAGCTCTTGTAATTCATTGTTCAGTCGTCGTTGACCTAACGCTAAACTATCGAGTGTTTTGATTTCTTGTGACAACCCTTTCATTGCCGTGCGACTGTCATTCACAACTTCAATAAAACTATGGGCAACTCCATAGAACTCATCGTAGTGATCCAGCTCGAGGCTATCAAAATCTTCTGAGCCTGGTAATTTATTATTGGCTTGCTTCATTGAAAGTCCTTTTACTGATACAGCATTCTCCAAATCAAATCGACGCAATTGCAAAGCTTGATCTTGCTTCACAATTTCCCGACTGGTGATCCCAAGCTGTTTCAATTTTTCTTGCATTTGTTCGATAGCAATTGATGTTTCACCAACCAGGTTAAAAATATTATCCAATAACGATCTTGAAACCCGAATAGTTTCTTCTACTTGTAACTCGGAATGCTCTTCAACAACGGGCAACTCTTCTGGTTTATTTTCTAATTGAGAACTGGTTTTAGATGACGCTTTAGATTCTTCTTCAATGCTGTAAGAAATATTCTCTTTTTCGTCATCTTCATTTTTTAGAAATGCATCAATATTCCCTTGATCAATCATATGCCCCCAGTTCAGTAGCGAACCTAACACCTCTTGCGCTGTGCCGGGTGCACTGCCCTTCCCTTGCAGAAAATCCATCATAGATTGCATTTCATCAGTTGCACGAATTAAATCTGCACACAATAAGTTGGAGGGAATAATGCTGTGTAAATCCAGGTATTCAAAAATGTCTTCCAATTGATGCGCCAGGTTAGCTGTACCTTGAATTCCAACAAGATGAGAAGATCCTTTTATGGTATGAGCGATTCGTTGTGCATTCGCAATCACCTGGTGTATTTGCTTTGGATCCTCTATCTGCACCAACTGATCCACTAACAGACTTAATTTCTCTGCATGATCAGGTGATTCAATCATAAAGGCGTTCACCAGATCCTGATTGGCATCCTCGGCTATAGCAAGTGACACCGAATCTGCCGTGACTTCTGATAAACGTTCCTCTACTTCCAAATCTCCCGACACTTCAGCGGTTTGTGTTAAACCAGCAAGCAATTCACGCTGTTGTCTGTGTGTTAATTTTTCTGGCCATGCATCTTGTTCAAAATAATCACAAACAGCTAAACAAGCCTGATCACTGGCGGGATCTTGTAGATGATTTTTGACAGGAGTCATCCAGTTCATAAAAAGATAAGAGGTATCTGGTGCAACTTGATTCACCACCTTAAGATTGTTCTGAATGATCTTGCAAATAGCCACCAATCCAGACAACTCCATTGATTCTGCCATCAAGCTTACCCGCGAAATTAATTCGGTATAAGCAGATTTAAGTTGATCCAATTCTTCTGGAGAAGAAATTGCCATCTCACAAGCAAGATGATTGAACTCGGGCTCCAATTCTTCAAGTTCTGACAGAATAGGTTTTAGATATCCATCCAGCTCCAATCTGTCGTGCAAATCGAAATCAGGAATGTCGTTAATGTCACTGAAGAGGGAATCAATATCCTGATATGCTGCATCCGCACTAGCATCAATTTCCTTTTTTTCCAAAGCCTTATCAATCATTTCGATTTGCTGATCAATATCCATTTCAGTTTCTACTAAAGTAGATTCCAGGTCGATATCATCAACTTCATTCTCACTCAGATAAAAATCATTTGCAGCTTGCAGTGAGACATCGTCTTTCAACCGATCAACATAACAATTCGGTCTGTTGTTTGATTCCAGGTTTACACAAAAAGAATCTGACACAGATTCAGAATCTGCATAATCTGTTAGTGATTGTTTAAATTCATTTAATAATGGAAGTAATTGTTGTTCTATCTCTTCTTCCGACAACTCACTGCATTCCGCAAGCTGATCAACCGTTTGTAACAATAGACACGCCAATTGCAAGGAGTGCTGGGCATCAGTGTTCAGAATCATTAAACCAATTTCGCGGATATGACGTGAAAGCAATGAAAGCTCCCCCGCTTCAGCCGCAGAGGTTAGTTTATCAATACACTGGGAGAGCTGGAGCTTGATATCCTGCTCATGCTCCAGATCTTCAATTAATCGTGCTGCTAACTCTGTTACTTCCTGCCTGTCGGCGGCCGCAATGGACTGCACACGATTAATACTGAACAGCTGTTGACTTGTCATTTGCTTCAGCCTTCAAATAATCAATCACGCAATTCTGAAAACACGCACTGAATCCAACAAACGTTGTGAATATTCCACAAGGTGAGCGGTTTGCTCGGACTGGCTATTTAATTCAACGCCCGTTTTTTCCGTACTCTCTACAATTTGTTTCGCATCGGTTAACAATTCTGTTGAATTTTTGGCTTGCTTCGTTGAATGATGAGCAATTTGCGCAACGGTCGATGAAAGTTCCTCGGTGGTCTTTTTGGTTGTCATCATTTGTTCTGCTGAGCGTTGTGCCAGTTTTGTTCCTTCAACAACTTGACCAATAGTTAGGTTCATTGTGGTCATAGCTTCAGCCGTTTCTGTTTGAATGTTTTTAACCAGAGTCGCAATTTCAGAAGTGGATTGACGCGAACTTTCAGCAAGCCGTTGAACCTCGTCAGCAACCACCGCAAATCCCCGACCTGCATCACCTGCAGCTGCCGCTTGCATACTCGCATTAAGTGCCAACACATGTGTACGTTCAGAAATATTATTAATGATTTCCACAATACCGGTAATTTCTTGTGAACGTTCTGCTAATCGTTTAATACGTTTTTCCGTTTCACTGATAGTTTCCCTGATTCCACTCATGCCTTGTTCGGTATTACTTACAAACTTGAGTGCTTCACCTGTTGATTCTGCAGCTCGAATTGCAATCGCATTACAACTTTGTGCAATCTTCGCAATTCCTGTCATAGTGCGAGCCGATTCTTCCAGTTTCGACATAGTTGCTACCACCACATCACGCTCTTTACCTGCCACATCAGTGACCAATCCACCTTGATTTTGTACAGCGGCAGCTGCAACTTTTACGTCTTGGGCAATTTGTTGAATATCGGCCAACACTTTTGCAGTTTCGTTTGCCATCATGTTCAAGGAGTCAGCCACAGGACCTGTTACGTCTTCTGCTACCCGCACACGTACCGTCAGATCTTTATCACTTAATTGGGATACCGCTTCCATCAAATCAATGATGGAGTTGTTGAGTTTTTCATTTTCTGACTCCGCTTTTACAAGAGTCGATACACGTTCATCAAGCAAGTTATCGAATGTTCTGCCGAATTCGCCTAATTCGTCAGCGGATACCAAATTTGAACGAGCGGCATAATTACCTGCGGATATTTCTTTCACCGTGTTACCCAAGGCGGTCATTGATTTACGAACAGTGCGGGCGACAAAAAACAATCCGTAGATAGTAATCAAAGTTACACTAATCAACAGCGTGAAGAATAAAATTGAAAATGCGGTTAATCGGGCGTTGAGTGCGGCCGTAGTTTCTTCTTTTACTTGTGTAGAAATGTCAATCAAACGACTGTAGAGAGGCTCTGTATTTTGCGCAGCGGCGCGCATTTTGGCGATGTTATCATCCAGGGTTTTTCTACCAGCAACATAGTCCTGAAATGATTGTTTGTAGGCATCTGCCAAGGCAGCAATCTCTTGTTTCTTGGAGATACTGATTTTTGATGCATCCAACAACTGGCCAAATTTTACAATCTCTTGGTTTAATTGTGTAACGTACCTTTCTTCTTTACGAAGGATAAAGTCCTTTTCATGGCGGCGCATCATCAACACTGAGTTCAATAGTTGAATTTCATTGAGTTCGTTAACCAGAGTTTCAATCTCACGAACAGCTGTACGTAATTTACCTTGCAATCCCAATTCATGTGTGAGACCCAGTTCAGTCTGTGCTTTGACTGCTTGAGCAAATTCCACAGAATAGGTTGCTGACAGTTCCATTGCTGATTTAACGATATTTCTTTCTGTATCGTCATACGCAAGCCTATTCATCTCATTGAATATGTTGGTGAGATTTTCATATTCTTCATCATGTTGTTGAATATACTTATTGTCCAACCTGGACAAGAAATCTTTTTCATGACGACGCAATTGCAGCAATGAAATATTCGCTTTTTGCGACCACTGACTGAACTCGTTCAAATTTTCAGTTTTACTTTCAAAACTGGCTTGTAAAGAAGTGAGTAGCAAATAGGTCAGAGCCACAATACCAAGCCCCACTACCAGGACTACCTGAAGCCACTTTAATCGTTGTGCAATATTTAACTGTCTAAAGATTTTCATAATTTCAACCTATCGCTCAAAAGTTAACTGCTGTTCAGTGATTACACCTGTTTACTGACTTTATTAAAAAAAGAAAAAATGTCCCAATCAATCCAAAGAGAATCGCGAAAAAAGCAATTTTTCACGAAAGGCAGAATCACATCGGGAAGGGGCGGTATTCGGGAGACTCTTTCTTCCTGATTTAGAAGAACCTTAACCGGAAGCTGCTCTATTGCAAATCCGATACGATTTTGGGATTCACCTAATACCAACACCCGTGTCATTTTAGGAATTTGATCAATTTTCAAAATTTTATGGAGATTGAATATTGGAATAATATTTCCTCTGAGGCTGCACATACCCAGAAGGATGTCCGATGTTTGTGGGATCTTGCAGATAGTTGGTTTATCAACAACTTCCCCCAAAATGCCTTCATTCACTAAAAAATAGATTTCACCGCACTTAACACCATGGAATATTTCTTTTCTTTCAACATTACTATCTCGTGAATGAGCGAATAGTTGACTTGCATTGAAAGCAAGCTCACTCGAAAGTAACTCGCTGGGTTTGGAAAGTATTACTTGTTTGTTCATCAGTGTTATGCCCCGGATGCCACGTGCTTATTCAGGCAATTGCTTGTTTCATAACAGGAACTGCAATCAATTCCTGATAGATCCCAGCCAATTGAACATCAGTGGGCGGCTTGGTTAGATATGCATCACAGCCAGACATTGATCCTCTTACACGATCTATAGTTGATTTTTTTCCCGTCAGCATCACAACTTTGCAACTGGGTTGAACGGACTTAATCCACTTGCAGATTTTGTAGCCATTAATATCCGGCATAACCACATCTAAAAAAACAGCATCAAAAGCCCGATTTCGAATTTGCTCGACGGCTTCTTTACCATTTTCAGAAAAAAATAGTTTGCAGCGACCCTCGCTTAATTGTTCCAATTTCATCTCCATGAATTTCCTCACGGGGAAACTGTCATCCACAATCAAGATATCGCGAGAATCCATATGCTGGCGTGAGGGAGATTTTTGATTAGCAGTACGTGTTTCATAACGACTACTGGATGCGGTTTCGATAGCTTGCAACACACGTTTCAATACTATCGGGCGTCTAACACTAATCCAATTTGCATGAGATACATTACTCGTTGTGAGTACTATAGGAATGACCTGGTTTGCCAAACGGGATATTTGATTAAAAGCGTCTGTATCTCCTTCATTTAAAATAACCATGTCGGCATCAGCCAATTCATTCGCTTTTAATAAATTAAAGTTTTTATGAACACCCACAACAATTTTCATAATTGTTTGAAGAATTCGGTTATCGTCCTCAGTCAAACCCAAGGTTGATATATTCGTCTTCTCATGCATAGTGACCATATCACTCACTCCCTGTTGATATCATCTGTAACGATTTACTTGTTCCAAGATGTTTTCTTTGGTGTAGGGTTTTGTGACCAAACCTCGAGCACCTTGCTTCTCCGCCCACAACCGATCCGCACGATTGTTTTTACTGGTGACAAATACTACCGGGATATCTTTGGTTGTCTCATCATGTGTAATTTCACGACAGGCTTTGTAACCATCAAAATCACCCATGACTATGTCCATCAAAACCAAATCAGGAATATCCGCTTTACATTTTTTCACCGCTTCTTCACCTGAAGTCGCCGAAATAATTTGCACACCCAGATCCCCCAAAGATGATTTTAAATTTGCAAGATCGGCACTGGAATCATCAACTATTAGTATTTTCTTTAACGACATTTTGTTAACTCCTGTTTCTAAAAAAAGTTCATTACATGATTACAAATGTCGAGTGTAGTAACCAATTCAAAAAAAAAACTATGAATATTCATAGAAATTCGATTACAACCCGCTAGCATTGTAGGTATGAATAATTTCGCTTATCCCGATATAGCCAATATCCTCAATGCCAATGTTTCTTATGTTCTAACAGCAAGAGATGGCGCTTTAATATTTATATCCGAATCTGCACAACGGATGATTTCTTATACGAAGCCAGTTGAACTGGGTCAAGCCTTTCAATCCAGCTTTCAAGATCCTTGGTCCAATTTAATTCGACTTGCATTTCATAAAACCTTACAGACCGGATTCCAAACCGATGACTTATGGTTTGTCGACTCCAAAGGGATGATCAAACGATATGTTTTTCGATACCAGGTCGTTGAATCCAACCAGATTCTTATTCTGTGGTTTGAAGTGAAAGATCGACTGAATAGACTACTGAAATCATTTGATAACAAACGAAAACGTTTTTTATTGTGGAATGGAACTTATATTACAGCTAAAGAATTGCGTACTTTGGCTTACTACATTCAGGGACTCTCCTATAAAGCCATATCAAAACTTGAGAATATCTCGCCGGCTGCCGTTAGCGCACGGTTGCAAGCTGTGGCGCAAAAAACAGGTTATCTCAGCGTCCCTGCTTTACACACGGCGATTTTTGATGAGCTTTATCAGGATAACCATTTGCCTCAATTGTTTAACTTAAGCTAACACCGCTTTAATACCCTGCAGCTGTGACAAAGAATGTTCTTTTGCAGAACGAATAAAATCCTGCACATAAACAAGATCCAAATCCGTATCACGCAATGCCGCATAAAGTGTTGGCCATACACCTTTCTCACCAGCTGATTTCACTGTAATTAATCCCTTATCAACATATTCTGCCAACACCCAATTGGGTAAAGCGCAAACGCCGCGACCAGTCGCAACCAATTGCACCATCATTAAGGTTAGCTCAGACGTACGAACCGATTTGGGTTCCTTTTGTGCGGGGATTAAAAATTGATTGAATACATCCAATCGATTGCGCTCAACCGGATAAGTAATCAAGGTTTGATCCACCAAGTCATTCGGTTCCAAGTATTTTTTTTCATTGAGTGGATGATCACGTGAAAGTGCAATATGCATTTCATAACGAAATAAAGGAATGTATTGAATGCCTTTTATGGATTGCGGATCTGAGGTAATCACCAGATCCACATCCTCCTGCACTAATGCAGTTAATGGATCAAAGGTAAAACCACTGGAGAAATCCAATTCAACATTCGGCCATTGATTACGATAAATATCGATAGTGGGCATCAACCAATTAAAACAACTGTGACACTCAATCGCCATAAATAAACGCCCTACTTCGCCGTGCAATAATTTTTGCACATCGCGCTCAGCATCTTTTACTTTTTGCGTTACCTCGTCAGCCAATTGCAATAATCGCTTCCCCGCTTCACTAAAACGCAAAGGGCGACTTTTACGAATAAATAATTCACAACCCAATCGCGATTCCAATTCTTTTATTTGATGTGAGAGTGCAGATTGTGTGAGAAATAATCGCTCGGCAGCTTCTACCACACTGCCGGTTTCGCGCAGAGCTAAGAGAGTTTTTAGATGGCGGATCTCGATCATGATGATTGCCCGGTTTGGTTGAATTGGTTCGCTTCATTACCCGTAGGATGGCGTGGAGCGTAGCGATACCCATCGTTTTGGCAAATCAATGATGCGTATCGCTATGCTCCACAGCATCCTACTCAAATTTA
>CAZICR010000075.1:0-10828 GCA_964537795.1 uncultured Cellvibrionaceae bacterium
AAACACCCGTTTAAGTTAAATATAATTAAGACCATCAAAAATGACTCGATCAGAAGAACTATTTGCACAAGCCCAACATCATATTCCCGGTGGCGTAAATTCCCCGGTACGCGCATTTCGTGCTGTCGGTGGCACGCCGATTTTTTTTGAGAAAGCACTGGGTGCATATGTGTGGGATGCTGACGGTAAAAAATATATTGATTATGTACAAAGTTGGGGACCGATGGTGCTGGGCCATGCACACCCGGAAGTCATTCAAGCTGTTATCGATGCCGCCAGAAATGGATTAAGTTTTGGTGCACCGACTGAACGTGAAACCACACTTGCACAAAAATTGTGTGCATTAATGCCCGGCATGGATATGGTGCGTTTTGTCAGCTCGGGTACTGAAGCCACAATGAGTGCGATTCGTTTAGCGAGAGCGTTTACATCGCGCGATAAAATTATTAAATTTGAAGGTTGTTATCACGGCCACTCTGATTCTTTATTAATTAAAGCGGGATCAGGCGCGTTAACTTTAGGTGTTCCCAGCTCACCCGGCGTTCCCAAAGTATTAGCTGATCACACCATCACACTCGACTACAACGATTCACAACAAGTACGCGATTGTTTTGCACAACACGGCGATCAAATTGCTTGCATTATTGTTGAACCGGTTGTCGGCAATATGAATTGCGTTCCACCGGTTGCAGGATTTTTGGAAACGCTGCGCGATGTTTGTGATCAATACGGCAGCTTGTTAATTCTCGATGAGGTCATGACGGGTTTTCGTGTGAGTCACACCGGCGCGCAAGGCTTTTATAATATTCGCGCTGATATCACCACCTTGGGAAAAGTTATCGGCGGCGGCATGCCCGTTGGTGCATTTGGTGGCAGACGCGATGTGATGCAAATGATCGCTCCTTCAGGTCCCGTGTATCAAGCAGGGACCTTGTCAGGAAACCCGGTTGCCATGGCAGCAGGTTTAAAAACTCTGGAATTATTAGAACAAAAAGATTTTTATAAAAACCTGAGCCAACGCACTACCGATTTGGTAAACGGTTTACAAAAACTGGCCGACGACGCCAAGATACCTTTCACTACCAATCACGTCGGCAGCATGTTTGGTTTCTTTTTCACTGAAGAGAAAAAAATCACCAACTTCAAACAAGTCATGGCCTGTAACATTCCACGCTTCAATCAATTTTTTCATGGCTTGTTAAAACGTGGCGTTTATCTGGCTCCCGCTTCTTACGAAGCAGGCTTTATGTCATCAGCACACACTGCAAATGATATAGAACAAACATTGCAGGCGGCGAAAGAGGCGTTTGCGGAGTTAGTTTAGACTTATCACGTATGGTGTAAATTTTGAAAAAAAGTTACACCAATTAAACTCCCTACGAAAAGCCCTACAACAAAACTGCCCAATGCTCAAATTCCTTTTCCCACAAATGAATAAAACAGAAATTTGGCCAATAGTGCAATTTTCTCTATTGGGTGCATTAATTGCCGGTATTTACGGTGTATTACACGATCAAATTACTTATTCGATTTCCCATGAATATTTTACCCAACTAAAATTCAATCAATTCTCTTACGCAAACTTTGAACTTGGTGATCGAATCTTTGTGGGTACAATTGGGTTTCTAGCTACATGGTGGGTAGGTTTAATTATCGGTTGGTTTCTGGCGCGCCGATTTATTCCTCTTCAACCCTATGCAGTAGCCAGAAAAAATATCTTGATTGGTTTTGCTATTGTTTTTATTTGCGGGATATTTTTTGGCATCGCGGCTTATATATATGGAATATTGACTCCACCAGATCTTCAAAGATGGTCATCTACTATCAGATACTATGGCGTTATCGATGGTTCGTCTTTTGTTCGAGTGGCCTACATTCACAATGGTAGTTACATAGGTGGTTTTTTGGGTTTGATAATTTCTCTTGTATTCTTAGGTAAAAAATAACAAGCGCCAAAACATCTCACCTTTTGCGCGCTTGCTTATCAAAATTTAAAATATTCACATCTGAAGAAGCTTTAATTTTCCTTCAATTCCATCCCATTTCTCATGATCAGGCAAGGGTGGCTTTTCTACAGAAATTTCCGGCCATAATTTGGCGAGCTCTGCATTAATTTTAATAAAATGATGCTGATCTTCAGGTACAAGATCCTCCTCATATATAGCACCTACCGGACACTCAACTGGGCATAAATCACAATCGACGCATGATTCGGGATCAATAACCAAAAAGTTAGGGCCTTCTCTGAAAGCATCGGTTGGACATACTGCAATACAGGTAGTATGTTTACAATTAATACAATTTTCTGTTACTACATAAGTCATAACCAAGCTCCAACTAATCCAGTGTGAGTTAATCTACAGAGCATTTCTGTATTCATAAAGATTGTTATTTTGATATGGCTCATCAGTTTTACTGATATGGCGAATACTATTCACCTAGTGATTCAGTGCTATATAGTGTTGTCCGGCACGAATGGTATGGGATTAAAGAACATCTTTTGTTTAAATTAACTTAAGACTTATTTACTTCTGATGATTTGAAAATTCTGAACTGATTTTTTATCTGAAATAATTTTATGAATAATCCAAACAATCACGTAACTCTTGGTATTTGCGATCCCAAAAGTCCATCCAATATTGGGGCGGTGATGCGTGCTGCAGGGTGTTATGGTGTTGATGAAGTACTCTACACGGGTGAGCGTTTTGATCGTGCGGCGAAATTTCAAACGGATACGAAAAAGGCCATTCAAAGTATACCTTTAATCGCTGTTGAATCTTTTGCTGATTACAAAAAGAACGGAATGAAAATGGTCTGCGTGGAGTTGGCCGAGGGTGCGCAATCGCTTCCGGATTTTATTCATCCTGCACAAGCACTTTACATATTTGGCCCGGAAGATGGGTCAATTGAACAAAGTTTAATTGATCAAGCGGATGCTGTTGTTTATATACCAACCAACACCTGCATGAATCTGGCAGCAACGGTTAATGTAGTACTCTACGACCGCATGGCTAAAACGCCAAAAGAGATAGACCACATAGCACAAATTAAAAAAAGCCGGGACGCCAATAACCGGCTGGTAGTACATTCAGCTCATTAAAAGAAATCCACATCACTCGAAAAAATTTCATTGCTGCCCAATTCGTTTTGATTATCCTCTTCCGACGCTATTAAACGCGCTTTTTCAGCGATATTTTTTTGGTGAAGCTTAACTTTGTCGATGGATTGATACACCGCCTCAAAAGGTTTGGCGTATTCGGGGTGGGATCGCTCGAGGGATAGCAGTGCGGTAGAAAATTGAAATTTCAGATTATCTGTCGCCATCTGAGTAGCTTCAATTTCAGCAAAAAGAGATTGCTGCTCATTCAAAGTTCTCACCTTGCCATCAGTGGCGCCCAATAACCAGGGCACAGTATCTTTTATACGGCCATAACGTTCAGGCTGATCCAGCGGCATGTTTTTAATCAGTATGGATACCAATTTGAAATTACAAAAAGTGCGATAACCGTAATCACAAAAGCGCCCCTGTTTATGCGACGCTAAAAACATTTCCTTTTCAAGTGGTGAAATATCCTGCGAACCTTGCGAGAAAAAAATCGGACCGATTGGCGTGATAAACATCAATGAACTTCGTAAGCCAAACTCACCCATAGTTTGAAATAATCCCGCCGCCAGAGTTTCAAATGACGACATGGAATAAGTTCGCTCAACGTAACGCAAACACCTTCCCAAATCTGCACTGCTGGACAGCGCTTCAAATGCAGCCGATTGCGCAGCATTAATTTTGTCATCCATGGCACGTTTTTCGTGGTACTGCTGAACCGTGCGGGTAATCTTGGCTTTGAGCAAATCGGCCTCTGCCGATTTGACCAGATAATCCTCTGCACCCATTTCAAATCCGCGAATTTTTTCCTGCAAGCTACTTTTGCTGGATAAAAAAATGATCGGAATATTATTGGTTTTTGGATTAGCTTTTAGCTCCCGACAAACATCGTAACCATCGCGATCCGGGAGAGTGATATCCAACAGAATACAATCGGGTAAATGTTCGGACGCAAGGCCAAGCCCTTGCTCACCGGTGTAGGCAGATTTTAACTGAAACGAATCCTGCAACGCAGCAAACAGGAAAACCTGCCAGGTGCGATCATCATCAACCAACAACACCTGCTGTGATAGGGACATTCTCATCTCCATGATCAGTAAACACTTCCGCAAAGTGTAGTTGGTAATTTCTACTCATGCCGCAAAAAAAATAATCCCTTTCGTCAAAATCAACCTTAATTGCAGGAACAGGAAATGCGCTGAAAACTGGCAAGATCCATAGCCGTCAAACTGCCGCCCCAAACACATCCTGTATCCAAAGCATAAAGATTGGGTAGATTCACTTTGCCTTGCAGTGCAGCCCAGTGACCGAACACCAGAGCCTGCCCTGTTGTTTTACGATGAGCGTGTGAGAACCAGGGAGCGTAACCCTCAGGAGCAGCGCCGGCATCTTCTTTGGTCATTAATTCAAGTTCACCTTCAGCACTGCAAAAACGCATGCGGGTGAAATAATTGGTGATGAGTCGCAACCTGTCCATGCCTTGAAGATCAGAAGACCAGACGGATGGGTGATTGCCATACATGGATGCTAAAAATTCCTGGCGCTGATTTCCCGCCAACACTGATTGCACTTCAGCAGAATGATCCAGTGCTTCAGACAAAGACCAGTGTGGTGGTATGCCTGCATGCACCATAGTGATTTGCAGTTGCTGATCGTGATATACGAGTGGTTGTTGCAATAACCAATCAACCAGAACCTGACAGTCAGGGGCTGCCAAAAGCTCATCCATAGTATCGCTTTTGCCTTTTTTTCTAAGCCCATAATGCGCAGCGATAAAATGCAAATCATGATTGCCCAACACAAGTTTAATAGCATCGCGAATGGAATAGAGATAACGCAAAGTGGCAAGACTATCAGGCCCACGATTAATTAAATCGCCGACCAACCAGAGTTGATCCTGTTGCGGATCAAAATTAATTTTTTCAAGCAGTGACTTCAATGATTGATAACATCCCTGAATATCGCCTATGGCATAAGTACTCATAAACTGGCACTCACAATTCACCCAGATAATTGCTGATCGCTACATAATCAGCCAAACTGATTTCTTCCGGGCGCAAATTCAAATCAACCGGTAAGTTTTTCATCTGATCAATAGCCACTAATTGTTTGAGTGAGTTACGCAAGGTTTTGCGGCGCTGTTGAAAAGCAACATTCACTAATTTTTCAAAAGTCTTGAAATGATTAGCAACAACCGGCATTTGCGTATGGGGAATTAAGCGGACAATCGCAGAATCTACTTTGGGTGCAGGATCAAAGGATGTTGGCGGCACATCAAACAAATCGTCTACCTGACAAAAATATTGCACCATAATCCCCAACCGCCCATAAGCGCTTTCGCCAGGCAAGGCAGCCATGCGTTTCACCACTTCTTTTTGCAACATAAAATGCATGTCACGAATTTTTCCAACATAGGTCAGCAAATGAAAAATCAGCGGCGTAGATATGTTGTAAGGTAAATTGCCGACAACACGTAAAGATGAATACTCAGGCGACAGCAAATTAGCAAAATCAAAACGCAGGGCATCGGCTTGAAATAATTGAAAGTCAGGATGTTTTTCAAATTTCACTTTCAACCATGGCACCAGATCGCGATCCAACTCAATCACGCGCAAATGATCGCATTGATCTGCAAGTAATTCGGTAATGGCACCTTTTCCGGGGCCTATTTCAACTAACAAATCCTCTTTACGTGGCGATATAGCACGTACAATTCCATTAATAACACCCTGATCAGTTAAAAAGTTTTGACCAAATCGTTTGCGCGCTTTATGTTCAGATTCCTGATTTAGAAATTTATTCATGATGAAGCATCACGTGCAGTTAACATGGTTAATGCGTAGTGAATGGCCGTACGCAAACTACCCATATCCGCTTTGCCTGTCCCCGCCAAATCCAAAGCCGTGCCATGATCAACCGAAGTACGAATGATGGGTAAACCCAAAGTCACATTCACCGCATTACCAAATCCTTTATATTTTAAAACCGGCAATCCCTGATCATGGTACATAGCGAGCACTGCATCGGCATGATCAAGATATTTTGCAGTAAATAAAGTATCCGCCGGCAATGGTCCGATTAAATTCATCTTGTGTTGGCGTAATTTTTCCAGAACAGGTTCAATCACATCAATTTCTTCGCGACCGAGATGCCCACCCTCACCTGCATGGGGATTTAGTCCACACACCAGAATACGCGGTTGGGAAATGCCAAAATGTTGTTGCAGGTCGTGATGCAAAATACTGATCACCTGTTCCAATTCTGTTTCGGTAATTGCCGCAGAAACATCCTTCAAAGGTAAATGTGTTGTAGCCAATGCAACTCGCAAACCTTCTGTGGCCAACATCATCACCACTTTTTCAGTTTGCGTTTTTTCAGCAAGATATTCCGTGTGCCCACTGAAATGAATACCGGCATCGTTGATCACACTTTTGTGTACCGGGCCTGTCACCAAAGCGGCATAGTGATGTTGCAAACAACCGGTGATCGCAGCATCCAATGTTTGCAAAATGTAATGCGCATTGGCGACATTTAATTTTCCACACACAGCGGGTGCAGCCAATTTAACGGGATGTATAACCAATTCACCCGCTTGATTGGCGTTTGGTGTTTGAGAAAAATTCACTTCGCGCAAACGCAAGGGCAAATTTAATATTCTTGCGCGATCCATTAACAAGTCAGGATCAGCAATAGCTACTATTTCGTGTTGCTGTTTGGTTTGCGCCAAAGCAATGACCAGATCCGGCCCTATGCCTGCCGGTTCGCCGGGAGTCAAAGCCAATCGATAGGGGGCTGTCATTAAAGTTTTATTTCCACATAAGCTTCTTCACGAATTTGTGTCAGCCACAACTGAAACTCTTCGTCGAATCGGCGCGAACGTATGGTATTGGCAGCCTGATTACGTTTCATTTGATCGCTCATATCTTCCTGACGTCGTTCCAGTACTTGCAATATGTGCCAACCAAATTGACTTTTGAATGGACGACTGATTTGTCCTATCTCGGTATTCGCCATAGTTTCTTCAAATTGTTTTACAAACATACCCGGCATTGCCCAACCCAAATCACCACCACTCATCATAGAGCCGGTATCTTCAGAATATTCTTTTGCCATTTTGCCAAAATCAGCACCTTTCTCTATCAATTCTTTGAGTTGTAATAATTTTTCACGCGCTTGACGATCATCCATAATTTCCGATGTTTTAATCAGGATATGTCGCGCATGGGTTTGCTGAACCATCTGCGCGCCACCACCTGTCTGTTCAATATTTTTCAATATATGAAACCCGGCACCACTACGAAAGGGTTTGGTAACTTTGCCGACGGGTAAATTTGCAAGCTCTTTGGAAAAAAGTTCTGGTAGCTGCGCCAATTTACGCCAACCTATATCGCCGCCATTCAATGCCGCCTGATCTTTGGAATGGGTAATCGCCATCTTCGCAAAATCCGCCCCCTCGTTGAGTTGTTTATAGACAGAACTGGCTAATTTTTCTGCCTCCGCAACATCAGCTTCAGTGGCTTCAGAAGACACTGAAATTAAAATATGCCCTATATGATAATCAGGAGAAGTTGCAAACTTGCCATCCGTAGATGCTAAAAAATTATCTATGTCGCGATCATTAATTTTTATTCGATTACTGACCACACCCTGTTGTAATTGATTGATGGTGATATCGTTGCGAAGTTGTTTGCGTAAACCTTCCAACCCCATACCTTCCTGCTCCAGACTTTTTTGCAGTTGTTCGAGTGTGAGATTATTTTTTTGGATTATACGATTGATTGCATCGTCAATTTCACTTTCATCCACTTCTATTTCATAACGCTTGGCCATAGCAAGCTCAATGCGTTCAACAATCAACTGTTCGAGGATTTGTTTATTTAATACATCCTCGTCGGGCAGTTGCGTATATTGAGCACGTAGTCTCTCCATCACCGATGCCTTGCGCATCTTGAATTCACTTTCGAGAACCACATCCTCATCCACTATAGCAACCACCCTGTCCAGAGGAACTGTAGTTGACTGCGCGAAAAGCGATGCAGACATAAAAAGAATTCCGGAAAGCAGCCCAAAATTCAGCAAAGCATTCAAAAAATATTGTCGTTTATTGTTCATAATCCAATCACTGTATTTACAAAATAATACTTAAAAAATTCTCTACTCAACGCAGAGAGCTTTCACGTTCGCTATAACCTACAACCGCGTCTTCCAGCAGATTGTTGATTCGTTTTGCCAGAGTACCAAAGCCTTTTAATTGCACTTCAAAAAACACACCCCGATCATAATCACTGCTGCTTAAATTTTCTAAAAAGTTGGGACTGAAATCAAAATTTGCCCACTCTCGAGCTAACACACGTACGCGATAACAACAATCGTTATATTCCAACCCGGCAAAGGTATCGAGTTTTGCTTTGTAGGTGAAATCATAATTGGTGCGCATGATGGCAGACCATTGGGTAGTCAGGGGCCAAATCGCCGACATATCGATTTGATCCAGTGTTTTTCCCATTACCGGAACAGGATTCAAAGGACTGACACTCTGAGGATTACGCGCGTATCGATAACCCAGATTGAACACACGATATTTATCATCCAAATAATGCAGACTGGTAGATGCCGCACTGATCTCATCAGTCTCATGATCAAACACCACATCCTGTGTCATTCTGAATGCATCACTAAAATGCGCAACCATTTGTCCAGCCAACTCACTTCGGGACAGATCTTCCCCATCTTCAGACTCATTGGTTTTACCCAAGGTAATTTCCTGATCCCGAAAATAAAAAATTTCTCCCAAACTTAATTTCAATCGTTCTATGCCTGTGCCATTTTCAATAAAACGACTGGAAGCTCCGACAGTCATTTGATTGGCATCATCAATTCTGTCACCGCCGGAGAAACGGGAATCGCGAAATAACTGATCATAAGTAAACAATAATTCAGAGGTATCAAAATTCACCAGACTATCGGCTGAAGTCAAACCAAAAAATGCATCCTGATTTTCATAATCGCGATATAAATAAAATAATCTTGGTTCAAAGGTTTGCAGGTAAGACTGATCAAACCAGCGTTTATCGCGCTCAAAAACCAAACCGGAATCCAAACTGAATTGCGGTGTTACTACATGCGGAGTGTCATCAGCGGTTGCGATTAAATTAGGCGCTTCCAATTGATACGTTAATGTTTTGACACCCACACCGGGTTTTACATAACCATAGATAAAATCCTTGTTCCATTGATACTGATAAAAGCTACGAAAACGGTCACCCGTAATTAAATTATCGCGACTTTCATTACTGCCCGTGTAATAACGATTAACAGAAAAATGGGTGTATTCGTTATTGGCAGTGAGTATCCAATCACCCAAATTATAAATTGCATAGGCTTGAACCCTCGGCAATTCGCGATAAGGCAAACTACCACTGGTTAACAAACGAAACTCTTCCGCACGCGCACTGACAACCCAATGATCAAAACTGTATTGTGCTTCTGCCATTTGTTGCAGATAAGCCTGACGATTCAAATCCACCGCGCTGCCATCCACATCACGCAAGTAATCAGTATCGCTGACATCTGTGTAGCTGATACGGGTTTTCCAGGCTTGACCTGCGCCACCCTTCTGTTCAAATTTTCCTTGCCATCTGTCTTTACCCTGATATTCGTAATCCACTTTTTGATCACGACCATAATCATCATTCAACATACTGCCGGAAAGTTGCGATTCAAAATAAGAACTCAAATGACGCACTTCTCCCTGAAACAAATAACCATGATCTCGCAAATAACGCGGCTCTATAGTGGCATCGTAATTGGGCGCAATATTCCAATAAAAGGGTAGAGAAAATTCATCCCTGCCAACAGTTGGAAATAGAAAGCCGGTCAGTCGATCAGCCCCAATCGGGAAACGAAAATAGGGAACGTAAGCTACCGGAATATCTTCGACATTCAGTCGCATATGTTTTGCAGTGCCGTAATGTTTGTCGTTATACAGGGTGATATTGGAACCGCGAATATCCCAACTGTTATCACCTGGTTCACAACTGGTGAAGCGCCCTTTATCCAAAATAATGGTTGTATCACCAATTTTTTCCAGTTCTTCCGCATTACCGCGAACACGCGACTCATAAACCACAAAACGCGCATTTTTGAGTTTGGCATTACCAGAATTGATGTTGATATCGGCGTGATCCGCCCTGAACAACAACCCAGGCTCGCGCACCTGAATGTTTCCAGTGAGCTCTGCCTGTTGTGTGTCTTTGTCCAGAAAAAATTTGTCAGTGCAAATGGTCCGATTGCCCTGCGTCAACAAAACATTTCCCGTCAGTGTAATTCGCGATTGTTTTTCTGATTCAGAATCCAGTGCACGCCCGAACAAACTGGCCTCTTCTGGCTTTAAATCTGCTTCTGAATCTGTACGCAAGGGAGCGAAATATGCACCACAACAAGCAGTGGGTAATTGGCTTTTTTGTTCTTCTGTCAGTTGTTCAAGCGGAACCCAATCCAACTCTTTTCGGAGCAGTTCAATATCGGCGGTAGCTTCTTCTGCCAGCAAGACACTGCTGAGCACCAGGAAACAAACAGACAGCAGGAGTCTCAGGGGCTGTAACCAGCGCCCTTTTTTAACTGAAAAACAGGAAGTCATCTCTTGAATAGCTACCATTCACCGCGGTCCCGAATAACCGGCAGGGAACTGATCCACCGGAAAAAATGCAGCGGGGATTCTACTGT
>CAZICR010000076.1:0-10807 GCA_964537795.1 uncultured Cellvibrionaceae bacterium
ATTAACAGGCAAAGTGGATTCAGGTGCAGAACACGCATTGGCAATTGAACTGGCCCAAAATGTTCGCGGTGTAAAAAGTGTTAGTGCTTTGACATTAACGCATTGATCAACGCCAATATTTAAAATCGTTTTTTCTATCCATTTATTTTTAAAAAGAGAACACACATGTTAACTCTACTCACCACCAGAAGGGCGCGGAATTTAATTCCGCGTGTATTGATCACAGCAGGCAGTTTGTTGCTTATCGCTGCTTGCGCTTCTACACCACCACCCACACAGGAAATCAGCGCGGCCGAACAATCCATGACTGACGCAGAACAAGCACGTGTTGCTGAACATGCGCTAGCTGAATTACAAGAAGCTCGCACCAAACTCAGTGCTGCACGTACCGCTGTCAAAAATGAAGACATGCTGTTGGCAAAACGTATGGCGCAACAAGCCAGTGTGGATATTCAATTAGCATCCGCTAAAGCGGAACTTGCCAAAGCAGAAGCGGTAAATGATGATCTGACCAAAAACATAGATGTATTAAAACAGGAAATGGATCGCAACACAGGAGCTCAACAATGAAGATTTTTAATCACGATGTAAAACATTCATATTTGCTAAAAAAATCTTTTGTCCTTGCCATGAGTTTATTAATTCTCGGTGGCTGTGCCAACATGAAAAGTCCTGAGGGTGCTATAGCAGCACGTGCAAAACTAACGCAACTGCAAAATGACCCGGCACTGTCCAGTAAAGCTCCTGTTTCTATTCGCGATGCGGATGCTGCAGTGAAAAAAGCCGAAATACCCAACAAAGATAAAGCGCAATCGGATCATTTGGTTTTTATAGCAGCGCGCAAAGTGGATATAGCCTGGGCACAAGCCAAAACACGCTATCTCGAAGATCAGCGTGAAGGATTAGCGGATCGAATTGATGCTGAACGATTAAATTCCCGTACTCGTGAAGCTGATAATGCCAAAAATGACGCTACCAATGCTAGAAATGATGCAGCTAATGCCAGAGATGATGCAGACAATGCACGTGCCGACAGCGAAGAACTTCGCCGCCAAATGGCCGAATTAAATGCTAAAGAAACAGAACGCGGCTTGGTTGTCACATTGGGCGATATGTTATTTGAAACAGGCAAATCTAATTTGAAAGGTAATGCTGTTAATGATTTGGCAAAATTATCCAACTTTTTGAAAGCCTATCCTGATCGCAGCTTGTTGATTGAAGGTCACACCGACAGCGTTGGCAGTGAAGACAACAACATGTCTTTGTCGCAAAGGCGCGCTGATTCTGTACGAGTGTTGTTAGTTCAGCAAGGCGTGAATTCAAATCGATTGAGCTCGTACGGCAAAGGTGAAAGCTCACCTATTTCGGACAATGAATCTGTCGCAGGCCGCTCATTAAATCGCCGCGTCGAAGTCATCATCACTAACCCCACTAAAACAAACTAAAGGAGAGGATCATGACTTTAGGAACAATTTTATTAATCATTTTAATTCTCATGTTAATCGGTGTTCTTCCGAGCTGGCCACACAGTCGAAGCTGGGGTTATTTGCCCAGCGGAGGATTGGGATTGGTGTTGGTGATTGTACTGATACTGGTTTTGCTAGGGCGCTTGTAATACAACATCATGATTTTTAATTGATATTTCCGGTGAATAGCAAATACTATTCACCGGATCACTTTAGAGATATTCAAGATGTTCCAACAAAATATTTTTCATCGCCACCCTCGTCTCACACTGGCGGTCATTTGCATTATTTTTTTCGGTATGATCAGCTTGAGTATTGCGTCTTTTGTTATTTATTGACCGCCACTGACACCCATAACCAGCCTCATTTATACAACACCTTTTGACTGGCATAATAACAGCCAATCAACTAACGAGATGTTGCATGAGACAACTAATCCTCCTGGCCCTGGGTTTAATGGCCATATTTGCTTCCATTTTTATCATTATCAAACTGACCGGTGTATTGACGCTGGATGATATTAAGCACTGGTTAAATCTAGCCGCTGAGGCCAACCCTATGGTAGTTGCCTTGACGATTATTATCTTACTGACCTGCGATCTTTTTATTGCAGTGCCCACACTCGCAGTTTGTATTCTGGCGGGTTATTTTTTGGGATTTTTTTGGGGAGGAATCGCAGCATCCATTGGTATGTTATGCACAGGCACATTGGGTTATTGGATTTGTTACTGCTATGGCCCAGGAGTTTTACAAAAAATTTATCCTGACGAAAAAAAACGTCAGGAGATGCAACAAATTTTTAATCAAAAAGGAAAAAAAATAATTTTGATTTCGCGTGCGATGCCGATGTTACCGGAAATCTGCGCCTGTCTTGCAGGTAGCAATCGTTTGCCCTTCCCGGAATTTTTATTCTTATTTTCAATTGCCACTTTGCCTTATGGATTTGTTGCTGCTTTTGCGGGTTCTCATTCCAGTATTGAAAATCCTTTGCCTGCATTGCTAGCCTCTATACTGGTACCACTAACTCTTTGGGCCTGTTGGTTTTTGTTGATCAAAGCTGCTTTTCGCAAAATAACCACCCGATTCCAATTTTTTGCTATCGATTAGTTATCCTAAAAAAACCAAAAATGTGCGCAGGTTCTACAAAATAAATTAAAAATATTATGAGTTTCCACAAAAAAAGCGTTTAACCATAAACAAAAAACTACAAAAATCGTAAAAATTATCAATTTTTTTTATCTATAACAAAATAAACTAAGAATAAAAATCTTTTACAAAACAACAAGCTAGCCGTCAGATCTTAAAATACACAAAACTCAAACATAAAAATTTTCAAAAAACAAGCTATTCATATTAAGAAACGCCCATTACCATGGCGCCCAATGTTGCACGGATCTTTTTTGCTCAGCAAATGGATTGATTCGGCATGAGTTGCACACACGAAATTGCGTTCCTGTTCGGGCGTTGCTATTCAAAACCGGAGTAACCTATGGATATTCGAGTTATGGAGATTCGACAATTTTCGAAGTCGGTGGTGAGGTTTTTACTACTTGTCGTCTGCTTGATTATTTTCATTCTGCCCCTTGAGCGCAGCGTTCCCCGATCCCATCTTGATAAAGTTCTAGAGGCCGGTGAACTCAGGGTTATCTCCCGCAACGGGCCTGCCACCTATTATGAAGGGGCCAACGGTTTAACCGGTTATGGCTACCAAATGGTTAAAGGATTCGCGGATCGGTTGGGCGTAAATCTGGTGATAATTGATGAACCCCAATCACCACTGACTCGCCTTCTTCGGGGTAAGGAGGATATGGCCGCCGCCGCGATCACGACTCTTGAGGCTTATCATCTACCCATACGTTTTGCAGACCCCCACCATAAAATTCAATTTGAACTTATCAGCCATATCAAAAAACCTTCTCCCGAAGCGATTCAACTGGAAGGACTGGAAGTGGTTATTACCCCTGAAATGGCCAAACATCCCGCCATTCGAACTATCAAGCTTCAACATCCCGGAATCCGCTGGATAGAAGCCAACACCAATGATCAAACTGACTTGTTCTCTAAAGTTAACCGGGGGGAAATCCCGTTTGCGGTGATCGACTCTGACAGCTTCCAGTTACATCAGTATTCTTTCGCCAATACCCGAATCGCTATGACCTTGGGAGCGCCACAGGATGTAGCTTGGGCATTTTCCGCCATGACTGATCTGAGCCTCTTTAATCAGGCTCAAACCTATTTGCGTGATCTGAAACAGTCCGGCCAGCTGGAAAAAATAACAGCTGAATTTTTCCAACCTCAGGAAGACATGAGTTCAGTTGACGCCTTGCTATTGAGCCAGCATTTGGAGGACCGCCTGCTACCTTATATGGATGATATGAAACGTGCGTCCGAAACCTTCAATCTTGATTGGCGTTTATTGGCGGCCATAGGTTACAAAGAATCCCAATGGCTCACCGAAATTGAATCGCCCACCGGTGTAAAAGGCATGATGATGCTGACCAAAATCACTGCCAAAGCCATGGGCGTTGAAGACAGGGAAAATCCGCGTCAAGCTATTTTTGGCGCAGCTAAATTACTCCGCTACCTGCTGGACAATCAACCCAAAGGCATTGCAGAAAATGAGCGCATACATTTCGCGCTTGCTTGCTACAACCAGGGCATGGGTCATATTGCAGATGCACGCCAGTTAACCCTGCGTATGGGAGGTAATCCCGATCGCTGGCAGGATGTACGTGAGCACTTGCCCTTGCTTTCACTCAGCCAATATTATCGACAAGCCAAACACGGATATATGAGAGGCAAAGAACCTGTGGTATTTGTCGATAAGGTTTGGGACTACTACAAAATGCTGGTTTGGCACGAACAACAAGCACAATTGCGTTTGGCTACGGCCAGTAGTGCACCTCACTGGTTGTAACCGGAACAGCGAAGCCTACAAGTACCACTTCACTTTTTTACTGCCAGGTATCAATCGGCCATTCCTTGAAATACCTCTTGCTGAAAGGCTGCTTCGCCTTTCGGCGTCATACACATTATATTCACCAGCTTAAAAATCCCCATTACTCAAAACATAATAAAAAGAGGCCTTATGTCTTTTCGCAAGTTTTTATCTGAATGTCGCTTGCTATTGGGCTTCAACACTAAGTCCCCCAGTCATGCAGAAAAATGGATCTCCGCTCTCGGTGGTTTTTTGGGAATCATCTCGGTTTACTGGATCACCAGTTGGTGTTTCCCCCATGGCTTTATGCACACAGCAGGCTCCTTGTTAATGGTGACGTCCATGGGTGCTACCGCTGTGTTGCTGTTTGCAGTACCCCAAGGAGTCTTGTCACAGCCCTGGCCTGTTATCGGCGGACATTTGTTATCAGCATCGGTCGGTGTGACCTGCCATCAATTATTTCCCGATCAAACCTGGACTGGTGCACTAGCTGTTGGTCTCTCGATACTGGTCATGCATTATGCACGCGCCATGCATCCACCGGGAGGCGCAACAGCTTTGGCAGCCGTAATAGGTGGCCCTGAAATATACCGGCTGGAATATTTTTATTTACTCATGCCGATTGGTATCAATGTTCTCGCCATTCTATTGATGGCAATTGCATTCAATGGATTATTTCACTGGCGTCGATACCCTGCACATCTAATTCGCAAACAAACTGTGGTACATACACGATCTTATCCGCATCTAACACCTGAAGATTTTTCGGCAGCAATTGAAAAGGTCGATTCATTTATTGATGTCAGCCATGAAACACTGATGCAATTACTTGAGTATGCACGTGAACACTCGGAGCATGAAAAAACACCGCTCACCAATTTCCAGATAGGTTTATTTTATTCCAATGGCAAATGGGGTAATGAATGGAGTGTTCGACGCATCATCGATGCTCCCAACGAAAAACCGGATGACAAAGATAAAATTATTTACAAAACTGTTGCCGGTGCTGATGCTTACAACAATGGCATGTGCAGTCTCGCTGAATTCCGCAATTGGGCAAGCCATCAGGTCGTCCAATTGGAAAATGGACATTGGAAAAAAATAATTGGCACCGAATCAACATAGTTTTTTTGTGTATTTTTTTGCGTTCAACTAGACGTAAATATGAACTAACAAATTAAATGTAGCCGTACATTTCTTAAAATAAGACATGAATAATTGGTAACCCCACCGGCCTCTATTGGGAACTGATTGAATTTCAGGAAAATTGATCATGCAGTTCCCGTTAAGCTCTTTATTTAACACTGACCTGTGTCAAATAAACCTTGGCCTTACTGACATTTGTAGTTTTTCCGGTGATATCGAATTGATTTTTTAAACGTATATCGGCGGAAGAAGACCCCAAAATCACATTGATTGCACCAGGTTCAACCACATATTGCATTTGACGATCATAAAACGCCAATTGATTAGCCGATAAAGTGAAAGTCACTCTTTTGGATTCTCCAGATTGCAAACTGACACGCTTGAAACCTTTTAAAAGTTTGACCGGTTGCGTCACTGTGGCAATTGGATCATTTACATAAAGTTGCACGACTTCATCGCCAGCGTAATTGCCTGTGTTAGTAATGGTCGCACTGATCTCGATGGTTTCATTGGCAGTAATTTTTGTTTTATTTAATTGGAAATCGCTATAAGTAAACCGTGTATAACTCAAACCAAAACCAAATGGGAAAAGCGCATCGGTTTTATCAAACGCATAACCACGTTTGGCAGTGGGTTTATGATTGTAGTAAACCGGCAAATGACCAACAGAGCGAGGAACACTAACAGGTAATTTACCGCCGGGGTTTACATCACCAAATAATACTCGTGCAACAGCAGTTCCAGTTTCTTGCCCCAAATACCAACCTTGCAAAATTGCAGGTGCAGTTTCAGCAATTTTGGTAATTGAGAGTGGCCGGCCGCCAATAAGCAATACCACTGTAGGTTTTCCTGTCGCCAAAATTGCATCAACTAATTGTTGTTGCTCACCTAACAAATCCAAACTGGTGCGATCACCCAAATGAGTTTCAGCCCAAGCTTCACGCGAAGTCGCTTCGTTATCACCAACCACAACAACAGCAACATCACTTTTTTTCGCAGCAGCGACTGCTTTTTCAATCATGCCCTTGGTATCTGCTGCTGATGCCAACTCCACTTGATCAGTATGCCAACGCTCTTTTGAATACGAATTTGCTGCGACCGAATCGGCATAAGGTTTCCAATGTAATTTGGTGAGAATTGTTCCTCGCTCAAAATTGATTTCGGTATTGGTACCCAGATAAGTTTGCAAGCCCTGCAATATGCTGACGGTTTGTTTGGGTACATCACTATAGCCACCCAATAATGTTTCATCGGCATGCGGGCCAATCAGCGCAATGGATTTTATTTTATTTTTATTCAGTGGCAATAATTGTGCGTCATTTTTCAATAAGACTATAGATTTTTCAGCGGCCAGTTGTGCCACCTTTCTATGCTCTGTATTGCCTACAAATTCTTCTACGCCTTCCACTTTTGCATAAGGATTTTCAAATAGCCCCAACATAAATTTATCGCGCAATACGCGTGCAACCGATTGATCAATAATTTTCTCGCTGATTTTTTTCTCTTTTACCAATCTGGCTAATTCACCGTAAGCCTTAATATTCGGCGTTTCAACATCAACACCAGCTGTTAATGCCAAGGTTGCGGCACCCGCTAAAGAATCTGTTAGTCTGTGTCGATCCTTTAATTCTTCAACAGCAAAATAATCACTGACAATGGTGCCCTGAAAGCCCCATTCTTTGCGCAAAATATTATCCAAAAGTTCAACATTGGAATGTGAAGGTATACCATCGACTTCATTATAAGACGCCATCACACTGCGCACGCCACCAACACGAACCGCCGCTTCAAAGGGCGGAAGAAAAATTTCTTTTAGCCCGCGCTCACCAACAGGGGTTGGTGCGGTATTTAATCCGCCAACGGGTTCACCATGACCTGCCAAATGTTTTAGTGTTGCGATGACACGATTCGCCGGAATATTTTTTCCATCTTCACCCTGCAAACCTTTTACTTGTGCCACACCTAATTCTGCAATTAGATAGGGATCTTCACCCATAGTTTCTTCGATGCGCCCCCAACGAGGATCGCGCGCCACATCCATAATCGGAGACAAGACTTGATGCACGCCACGCACACGGGTTTCTTCAGCAATCACACGATTCACTTCATAAAGTAAATCCGCATCCCATGAACTGCCTAATGCAATGGCTTGCGGAAAACTGGTGGAATGCAGTCCTGCGTGGCCATGTAAGGCTTCATCGTGAAATAAAGCGGGGATTCCCAAACGAGTATTTTCAACTAGCCATTTTTGCAAGGCGTTAGTAAAAATTACTGTTTGCAGAGGCGTTTTGTTAGGCGTGTTAATGGCTTTATTTTCTGATGGCCGCACCAGATGGCCTATACCATTACCCAATATAGCTTTCGCTTTTTCCGGAATAAAAACACCTTCATCTGTTTCCAAATCCTGTCGCTGTTGCCACACAGATTGCAATTGAGCCACTTTCTCCTCTAGGGTCATGCGGTTGAGTAAATCATCAACGCGTTTATCAATTGGTTGATTTAAATCTTTGTATAAAGGTTCTTTGGCAATACTGGCGGATGTTACAACCCAACATCCGCAGAAGAATAAATTGATAACTGACCGGAATAATCTCATTATTGTGATCTCGCTGTTTTTTCAAGTAGACACTCTAATCTTTGTTGGTATAGCAACAAAAAAGATTTACACAAATTGATTACTGAACGAAGAAGACGAAAGCACGCACTACAAATTACATCTTGTAGAATATTTTCTGACGCCAAGCATAAATGGGCTGGGGGAACCTTTGTGGTCGATTGGTACAGAGTTCGCTTAGAAATTAAATGGCAGAATCAAATGGCAGAATCAAATGGATAGAAGAACAAGAAAACCTATAAGCATTTCCCTTTTTCTTCAAGCCAATGAAGCGTATTTCCTGTAACAACAATGGATCCTAAGACTATTGCACTCAATGGAACCACCACAACGGCGCCGACCACTCGTTCTACAAACTCTTCCTTACAACTTTTATTTTCACACTCCATGTTCTCGAACATTTTGACTTGTTCGGCTGTTAACTCATAGCGTTTGGTTACAATCTTACACTCAAAATCGTACCCCACTACTCGCTTGGGTTTAATAATGCACGAACACAAAAAGCAGCAAGTAATCAATAAGGCTAACATTTTCAATTTGATCATTTAAAAATTCCTTTAGTAAGTCAACAATTGACTAACTTGCTGCCTGGAGGTTCCATTAACCCAAAAAACGTTGCAATAATTTATCGTAATCATCAACCAGCGCTGGTGTTGCAAACCACTCCAATTGTAAATCACTGAATTGATAAATACGTTTACCCAAACCTTGTTGCATTTGCTGAACCTGATATCGCATACGTGCTGGCTTGTCTTCTTCCGGTGATTCACGATCAGCAAGAATATCAGCACGTAACACCAATTCACGCAATTTTTTGGCTGATGACTCAACATCGTCTTGCGTTAATTTTTTTGCTTGAGCCAAGCGTGATTGCAATACAGATGTAATCGATTTGGGCCAATCAGTGCTATTGGCAAGCAGAGAAGAGATAGCCTCAACCTGATCATCAACAGGTTTAGCGGCAATCACTGACAGTTCTATATCACTCAATTGTTTGGCTGCAGCATAAATGACCTGCCAGCGATTTTTTTCAGCTTGCTTTTTATATTGTTGAATTTTTTCATTAACGGCTTGCACCGCATTTTGCATGGATTGCTGCAAATTTTTTGCTTGCTCGCGCGGTAGTTCCAGTACCGAAAACGCTTCTTGTGTTGCATCCATTTGTGTTTTAACTACAGCGAGATCAGCAATATCCTGTTTGCAGAGGTCACGTAGATTATTCACTAATTGATTCGCTTTTTCCAAAATAGCCTGACGCTCAGTTTGAGCGGCTGTGGATTCTTCCTGACGACGCGCAAATATCGCATCACAAGCCTGACGAAACTCAGCCCACAATGATTGATCTTCCTTAAACCAGGTTTTACCAATCGATTTCCATTTAACTTGCAGATTTTTTACGGCATCACAGGCTGCACGGGTATCAGCGTGGCTGAGTAATTGTTTGGCCTGCTCTACCAAAGATTGTTTTTGTTGTTTGTTGGCATCGTAAGCGTTGGACATTTTGTTAAACAAATTTTCCATCAAAGTTTCAAATTCCTTTTGTAACTCATTTCCGGCTTTACGCGGAACAGGCCAATAGGTTTGCCATTCCTGGCGCGCAGTTTTCAAAGTTTGTTCAACATCTTTCCAAACAGCATTTTCCCAGTCGTAAGCTTGTAAATAAGTTTGCAACTGCGTAACCATTTCACGACGTTTTTGTAAATGCATGTCACGCTCAGCGGCTTGCTTTTCAAAATATTCCTTACATGGTGCATAAGCCAGTTGCGACGCTTGCTGAAACTCATTCCACAATTGATCGTCCTGTTGCTGGCCACCTTTGCTCACTTCTTTCCAGGAGTCCTGTAGATCATGAATTTTGCTCGCTTTATCGGCTGGCGCCATAGTGGAATTGAGCAAGGCTTGCATTTGTGTAATCAGCGCTTCCTTTTTGGGTGTTACCGCAAACTCATGCCAATCGCCCAATTTAAATAATTGCTGTTCAAATTCATCCATTCTATTTTTTAATCCTTTTGGTAATTCAGAAAAATTTTCTGCTTTAACCAACAAATCTTTTTGAATAGCCCTGGCTTTGCGCACAAAACCCTGCTCTGCTGCCCACAAACCTTTACGCAACAATTCATTAAAATCACGAATAGCATCTTTGGCTGCTTGTTCGGTTTGTTTTTGTTGATTGGTAAACTCTGTGAACTCTTGTTTAATATCCTCGAGCACGTCAACAACCTGATCACCAAAATCTTTTGCTGATTTAATCAAGCTATTCAATTTATGTTGCGCCGCTTGTTGCAGATCGCTGGATTCACCGTTTTTGATTTGCGACAAAAGATGGTGTGCACCGCCCGATGTTTTAAGCTGATCCAGAAGATTAAGTAATTGCTGTTTACGCTGTTCGAATGATTTAACCAAATATTCCAACGGCAAATTGCGAACCATAGCCAAGCGCATAGCATTACTTAATTCCTGAATTTTCGATTCATACTCAAGAAACAAATCTTTGGTCCACTCAGGAACCAGCAAAGCCTGAGCAGCAATTTTTTTAAGATCTTCGAGACTGGCTTCCGCCAAGGCGACAGCTTGTGCATCCAGCTGCTCCCTCTCTTCTTCTTCGGCAATCGCTTGTGCTTTTGCCTGGATTTTTGCTTTACA
>CAZICR010000077.1:0-10741 GCA_964537795.1 uncultured Cellvibrionaceae bacterium
CAAGGAAGTTGAGCAGCAATTGGTAAGTCAACAGAAAATGGTTCAGGAAGGGCTGGACGATTTGTCTACGCGAGTTGACAGCAATGCCACCAAACTGTTGGCTTTGTCCAGTGTGAATCGGGACGATTGGAAACTGGCGGAAATTGGTTATCTATTGCGAATGGCGGATTACCGTGTATTGATCGAAAAAGACAATCTTAACGCTTTGGCATTGGCGCAATCTGCAGATGAAGTTTTGCGCTCGTTGGATCAAACCGGACTGCAGCACATACGAAAAATATTGGCAGAGGAAATAACGGTTATGAAATTGGCCGGTCGTGTTGATCGTGAAGGAATCTATATACGCTTGTCTGCATTGGCTAATCAAATAGAAGCAATACCCTTTGTGCAGCCCTTGGGTGAGATAGAACAGGAAAACAGGGGCGAACCGGAAACTGATAAAACCTTTAAGCAGAAAGTTAATGATTTTTTTCATGGAATATTACGCAAGCTGCAATCTTATGTTCGTGTAAGGGATCATGGTCGAGCAATCAACGCCATACTGCCGCCCGCTGAACAAATTTATTTACAACAGAATTTGCGTCAAATGTTGGAGCAGGCACAGGCTGCAATCTTGCGTGGTGAAAACAAAGTTTACAAAGATGTTCTGGTTAAAGCGCAGAACTGGATCAATCAATATTATGAATTAAATGCACAGTCCCAAACGATATTGAATGAATTGCGTTTACTTGAGCAGGAAAATATTGCTCCCGAATATAATAATTTTGAAAATAGTCGGTCGGCCTTGAATGACTATATAACTCGTCAGCAGCAAGCAGCAGTTCGTAGAGGAGTGCGCTAATGAAGAGGCGAATGTTTAAAGCGCTGCTGTGGTTATTGTTCTTTGCGATTGTCATTGCTCTGTTATGGCAAGGTGATGGCTATCTATTAATTGCTTATGGCACGGTTACTGTCGAGATGACGCTCTGGGTTGCGGCGATTGCACTCTGTTTGGTTTGGTTGGCAATTAGATCCATCAAGTGGTTGCTCACCGGCAGTTTGGGTTTGGCTCGTTATTTTCAGGAGTTATTTTTATTTGGTAGCGTTGAACGTGCACAAAAACGCGCCGCCAATGGCATGGTTAATTTTTTGATGGGCGATTGGCTTGAGGGGCGTAAAAAATTGGTGCGCACTGTAACCAAAGTAGAATATCCATTAGCTAACTATATTGCAGCAGCGCGTTGTTGTTTTGAAATGGGTGATGAAAGTGAAGCCTTTCGTCTACTGGATCAGGCCAAAACAGAAACGGATAGCGAATTGCCTGTGTCGTTAATTAAAGCAAGAATGTTGTTGGAAAAAGGTAAGGCAGACAAAGCACTGGAAATAATAAAACCTTTACAAATCAATATGCCGCGACATGCTGCGGTTTTGGATTTATTGCATCACATTTATCTGGCTCAGGAAAATTGGGCTGCCCTGCGCGACCTCTTCCCCCAATTGCGAAAAGCAAAGGTTTTATCCAATCAGGAAGTGGAAGCATTGGAAATTAAATTGGCGATAGAATCGCTCAGGCTGGCTTCAGTTGATAGTCAAAAAATGCTGGTCGCCAATCGATTATCACATTTGCGCTCAGTCTGGTCAGATCTTGCACGCTGGGTGCAAAGAAATCCTCAGGTTGTTTATGGCTATGCCAAGGCATTGGTTGAAAATCGTCTGGATGATGAAGCGGAAGTTATTTTACGTAAATCACTGGCATCACATTGGCATAAAGCTTCGGTTGATTTATATGGAAGACTTCAGGTGGTTGAAGTTTATCGTCAGTTGAAAACTCTCGAGTCCTGGAAAAATGAGCACGAAAATGATGCGGTGTTGTTATTGGCAATAGGTCGAAATTATTTGCGCCATCAACAATTTGAATTGGCCAGAGATTATTTTAACCGCAGTATTATTGTGCAAAAGTCGTTGGATGCACTGTTGGAAATGGCCAGATTGCTTGAACAACTGGGTGATCATAAGCGCAGCTCTGAATATTATGAACAAACACTTTCTTTAGCTCAAACTTCCCTGAAATAAAACGTGATCAGGATTTTTTCAAAACGAAATTTTGCTTATCTGCTAGTCGCGTCATTATTGTCTTTTTTAATTCTATTTTTTTGGCCATTACCAAAAAGTATTCAAGCTGTACCCTATTCAGCGATATTATTTTCTGATAATGGCAAAATATTGGCTGCCAATATCGCCGCTGATTCCCAGTGGCGATTTGAATCCACACGGAAGATACCGCAAAAATACCAACAGAGTTTATTGCTGTTTGAAGATCGTTATTTTTATCGGCACCCCGGTGTTAATCCCCTGTCGATATTGCGAGCTGCAAAAAATAATCTTTTACAAGGCTATGTGACCAGTGGTGGCAGTACTATTAGTATGCAGCTGGCGCGTTTGTTATTGCAGGAGAGTGCAAATCTTCGTGGTGAATCAAAAAATAATAAAAGAGGAATTTATAAAAAAGTGCTGGAAGCTTTATTGGCTATAAAAATGGAGCTGCATTACACCAAGGATGAAATCTTAATTCTATATGCCAATCATGCGCCCTTCGGTGGCAATATTGTGGGTATATCGGCTGCATCCTGGCGATATTTTGGTCGAGCTGCAGAAGAGCTTTCCTGGGCAGAGGCGGCATTGTTGGCGGTGTTGCCCAATAGCCCATCAATGATGCATCTGGGAAAGCAGCGTGAAAATTTAATTTACAAGCGCAATCGTTTGTTAAAAAAGTTGTTGGATCATAAAGTTATTGCGTTAACAGATTATCGGCTTGCATTGCTGGAACCTTTGCCGGAAAAACCCAAAAGCTGGAATCAGCTAGCGCCACACTTACTAACACATTTACAACAAACCTATCCTGATACCCATAATTTCTATTCAACAATTGATTACAGTATTCAATCGGATGCTAATCGAATACTTGAGCAACATTCCCGGCGTTTGGCAAATGATAATGTGAATAATATTGCGATGTTGGTGATCGATCATCAACTGCAAACAACTCTGGCTTATGTCGGTAATCACGCCTGGGAAAATAAATCAACATACTCGCCGCGCGTTGATATTATCCAACGGCCCCGTTCAACGGGCAGTATTTTGAAACCCGTTTTGTATGCTTTGATGTTGCAGGAGGGCAAGTTGTCGCCTGATAGTTTGTTACCTGATATCCCAACATTATTTTCTGGATATAGCCCTGAAAACTATGATCGACAATATCGCGGTGCTGTGCCTGCACATTTTGCATTGGCACAATCTTTAAATATTCCTTCTGTTTATATGTTGCGTGATTATGGAATTCCCCACTTTTATGAAAAATTAAAACTCATGGGAATTAGTAGTTTGTTTCGTCCGGCGGATGATTATGGTCTCACATTAATTCTGGGGGGAGCTGAAGCCAGTTTGTGGGAGTTAACCAGTGTGTATACGCGTATGGTAGCAACGGCTAAATCCGGCAAGGCAGTTAAAGAAGAGCATCCTCAATTATTAGTAAACAAACCCCCTCCTAACCTCCCCCTTAGTAAGGAGGAACCTGACTCCCTCCCCTTGCCAAGGGGAGGGTTGGGTGAAGATCACACTGAAATAAAAAATATTATTCAACAAGGAGCTGCCTGGTTAACCTTGCAAGCATTAATTGAAGTGACTCGTCCCGGGAGCGATGCACACTGGCGAGATTTCACCAGCAGTCAATCAATTGCGTGGAAAACGGGTACCAGTTATGGATTGCGAGATGCATGGGCTATTGGCAGTAATGGACGCTACACCATTGGTGTATGGGCAGGAAATGCCGGTGGTGAACCTGCGACATTTTTGAGCGGCCAGATAACGGCTGCTCCGATTTTATTTGATATGTTTAATACCTTAAAAAAAGTCAGTTGGTTTGAAAAACCTGAACACAGTTTAAAAACAATTTTGGTTTGTAAGGATGATGGTTATCTGGCAGGCAATCAATGCGATTCGAAGGAAATGCAAATTCCCAATGAAAGTCATTTTGAAAAAGTGACGCCATTTCATCGCGAGATACATCTGGATGCAGAAGAAAAATTTCGCGTGCATAGTGAGTGTGAATCGGTCACTAATATGAAATTGGCGCAATGGTTTGTATTGCCACCAGCGCAGGAATTTTACTGGAAACAGCAGCAGGGTAATTATCGATCATTACCCCCCTGGCGTGCAGACTGTTTGCAGAAAGCAATGGCTTACGATAACGATCAACCTATCGAAATTGTTTATCCTTATTCAACCAGCCGAATTTATATTCCAGTCGATCTGAATGGGAAGCTAGGGCGTGTAGTGATAAAAGCGGTGCATCGCAATCCTGATGCTGCTATTTATTGGCATATAGATGATCAATATATGGGTGAGACCAAAGTTTTTCATGATAAAACGGTTTTGCTGGAACCGGGTGAACATCGTATTACGCTTTTGGATAAACAAGGCCACCAAATTACCCGTGTGTTTACCGTGTTAAGTCGTGAGTAAATCCTGAATATTAAACAAGGCGAGTAGCATAAAAAGTAAAGCGCATAGTCTGTAGGTATATTTTGTCCAGCGATCTTTACTATTGCGGAAAATGTAAGACACGAATGCTGCACAAAAAAATGTCCATAATATCGATGACAACATAAAGCCGGTAAAAAATATCGCGTAATCCGATGTTGTCGGTGAAACAATTCCTATCGTACTCATGGCGCTACCCAAAGCTGCCCAATAAGCAATATTGTGTGGATTGATCAGGGAAATAGTTGCACCGGAATAAAGTGCACTTTTTTTGGTTTTAGTTGTGTCTTCGGTGAGTTTGAATTCTTTATTGGATGATAGCCAGGCATCTCTTGCCAGCCACAACAAGTAAATACTAGTGCACAACAGCAGTGGTTGTTTTAAAAAATCGAGTTGAAATAATAAGCCAATTCCCAGTAAGCCCAGAGCAGCCCAGATGGCATCGCCTAATAGTGAACCTAATTGAACATAGAGTGCAGGTTTAAATCCGCCGCGAAGAGAATATTTAACTGTCTCTGCAAACACGGCACCTGGTGCGGCATTAAATATCAAACCAAGTAGAAATGCGGATAATAAAATGCTGGTCATAATACTTGAGGTGTCAATTAAACTCGTTGGACTATATAGTTTCGTTCCACATAATACCAATAAAAATTAACACATCGAATTTGGTTAATGATTCATAATTGCGATTCACTCTAGCCTGATTGCTCGTGGAGTCTGTGTTGAATCTAATCATAAAATCGCCGGTTTTATTTCGCAGTATATTAATGCTGGCGATCCCCGTGGCATTGCAAATGTTAATGCAATCCATGTTGGGTATGGCGGATGTATTAATGGTGGGGCATTTGGGTACAGCAGCAGTTGCATCTGTAGGCCTGGCTGCAAAAATCCATTTTTTGATGTTGGTATTGATGAGTGGTTTGGCAACCGGTGCTAGCGTGTTGATAGCACAATATTTTGGTGCAAGAGACATTAAATCTTGCCAAAAGATTTTTGCAGTCACTATGTTAGTTAGCACTCTGACAATTTTGCCGTTTTTTATTATGTTTGGGTTTTTTTCTGATTATTGGGTGAGCTGGATTAACCCCGATAAAGACGTTGTAGACTTGACGGTAACTTATTTAGTTATCACTGCACCTGTACTTCTATTAACACAGTGGATTGTGATTTACGAAGCGTCTTTGCGTGCGATGGGCCATACGACCATGCCGCTGGTGGCCGGTATTTTTGCGGCAGTCGCCAACATAGTGATGAATTACGCGTTGATTAATGGTCATTGGGGTTTTCCCGCCTTGGGAGTTGCAGGCGCTGCATGGGCAACCTTAATTTCACGTTGTTTGCAAACTATATTAATTGTGGGTTGGGTTTATTTTTCAAAACAAATTTTTGCATTAAATTTTTTGCAGTGGAAACAAGCAAAAGATAAACAACAGATTCGTCGCTACCTTCAATTTTCCTCGCCATTGGTGGCCAATTATGCAATATGGGCAGTGGGTAATTCCCTTTATCATTTGGTTACTGGATTTGCCGGCACCCAAGCACTTGCGGTAATGGGGGTGATAGTGCCCGTTGAAAGCGCTTTCTTTGCATTGTTTGTGGGCTTGGCTAATGCTTCAGCAGTATTAGTGGGGCGTGAGTTGGGTGCCGGGAATATGCAAGCAGCCTGGGATTTACATAAATTTTTTGATCGAATGACTTATATATTACTCATAATTTTCTGTGTGTCTTTATGGATCTTACGTCCGCAAGTCGTTGGTTTGTTTGATGAACTGGATCCAGAATCCAAAGAGTTACTTATGCAAACACTAAGTATTTTCTGCATTTTGGTGTTTTTGAAAATAATCAATATGATCCGTATTATTGGTGTATTACGTGCGGGTGGCGATAATAAATTTACCTTGATTACTGATACGGTGGTGATGTGGGGATTCGGTATTCCTATTTATGTCACTGCTGTATTCTTTGGAAATTTTTCGTTTGCTTATCTTTATTTGTTAATGTATCTGGAAGACGCGCTTAAATTCATTCCTGTAATCAAGCGCGTTATCAGTCGTAAGTGGATGAATAATTTAACGCATTAATTTTATTAGGGGAATTAATAGTAATTAGCGGTACAGAATTCTTGGGGTAAGCAATTAATCGCCGCGATACCCTCTAAAACCGTGGTAGATTTTTGAATCCCTAATTTCCTGAATTCAGGTAATCATAACTCCACATCCCGAGGGGCCTTGTGGAATATAAATGGTATTTACAATTCGATTTAGCCCAGTATTTTCCAGCTTGACTTCATAATAAGTTCCTAGCGGTTCGTTGGATAAAATATTGATACCTTGATATTCATAACCCATAAGATACAAAGTACTGAATTTTTTTCAGTATTTCAGCTATTATTGATTGAGTATCAATTTTCATAATCGGTTACGGCTTCAACTATTTTTTCAATATCAGACAGATAAAATCCAGAACTATTAAAACCATTAATTTCAATAATGTAAAGTTTGCTGTCAGTTTCAGCGATATCCATTACGAAAACAGGTGCGGGACTCCACTCTTTTGCAGCTGCTTCGCAGAAGTCGATGATTGCTTTTGGTAATCCAGCGATTTTAGTAAGCTTTCCGTAGGATCGATAGTGACTGCCTGTTACCGCTTTTCCGTTGACCATAAACACACGCCACTCATGTGCTAATTCTTTTGTAGGTGCAAGAAGTACTTGGCTACTGACGTTAATTTCGAAATCACCTGCGGCCAAAGTGGTTACCCAGGATTTGAATTCCCCGAAAGTTTGAACTGTTCCGGCAAACTCTTTTAAATCCTTGTCGGGGCGAAAAAACAATGCTTGATTTTCTTCATATGTTAGCTTTGCTAGCTCAATCATCGAGCCAAACTGTGCATCGTGATTCAGCATTTTTTTACTGTAGTGTTTTAATGTGCTGGAATAAGAAAAAGATTCCTCATCAAAAAATACACCGGGCTTCCATTTTCCTGATCGATATATGTTGGTGGTGAAATTGGATGATCCATAAAAAACCACTTGTCTATCAGTTTCAATATCAGGTAATTCGCGTGAAAAAGGAATAGCATCAACCAATCGATATTCACAATCAATTTTTTTACAGGCATTGACCATAGCTTCTATATCTTGTGTGTTTCCCAGATTTTTTTGTATTACCCATAAATCAATTGACATGTTTTTTTCTCGTGTTAGTAATTTTAGTTCGTCAACTTATCCCGAAACATAAAAAACACAGCTCCTAATAAACAAAGCCCAGCCCACAAATAATCCCATTTCAGTGGTTCTTTTAAATAAAATAATGCGAAGGGAACAAATACGCTGAGGGTGATGACTTCTTGCAGGATTTTCAGCTGGCCCACGCTCATAACGGTGTAGCCAATTCGATTGGCGGGCACTTGCAGTAAATACTCGAAGAGGGCAATGCCCCAGCTGACCAAGGCAGCGATAATCCAGGGTTTGTGGTTGAGTTCTTTTAAGTGGGCGTACCAAGCGAAGGTCATAAAAATATTGCTGCAAAATAGTAAACCGATTGCGATTAATGACGCTTGCATCAGGCTTGCTCCTGTTCAATTTTTTTACCGACGAAATAACTGGAAATACTGCTGAGAATTATGGCTGCCAATAACAGCCACAGGAATTGTCGTATTGATGGGTCACTATAAAGTTGGCTGTGCACATCAAGGTAAAGGCGTACTATATCAATCGAAAAAGTTTGCGTTATCATTTTATTGATGGCTGATTGTGCTATTGATATTAAACGAATCATCAACAGAATCAGTATGATTGATGTTGGGATAATAAAAACCAGTGCACGTTTTTTTTTGCCTAGCACCCATAAACCGGCACCTGGGAAAATGAGCAATGAGAAAATAAACGCACGTGTAGATGGTTTCATGATTATTCTTCCACTAATTGTTCAAGTCGATAAAAGCCTTGTTGGTTTTCACTTAATAGATCTACTGCAAAAGGTAAAGTTTCTTCCATGGCTTTCCATAAAGTCCAGGGTGGATTAATGGCAATGATGCCACTGGCGGTCATTCCGGATTCGATTGCATCAGGTGTAACCGCCAGTTCATAAAGTTGAATATTGCGAATGCCGGATTTTTTTAACGTCTTCTCTATTTCATCAACCCGTGAGCGCGAAACAACCGGATACCACAGCAAATAAGTCCCGGTTGAAAAACGTTTATGAGCCTTTATCAGTAAATTGACAACAGTTTGATAATCCTGTTTCACTTCATAGGGCGGATCAATCAATACCAGTGCGCGTTTTTCCGGTGGAGGCACCAATGATAATAGTGATTGCATGCCATCTTCGCGAAGTGCTTTTGCATTTTTTTGTGATCGAAACAGTTGTTCCAATGAACGAAAATCGGTTGGATGCAACTCGTGCAGGAAAAGTTGGTCTATTGGACGTAAAAACGCTTGCGCTAACACAGGTGATCCGGGGTAAATATGGTAATCCTGATGATTGACAGCAGAGACTTGTTGCAAATAGGCAGATAATGCTGCAGGTAATTGGGTAGCTTTCCAAAGGCGACCTATGCCATTGGTAAATTCTGAATTTTTTCGTGCTTCAGAAGAATTCAGTGAATAGATGCCAGCACCTGAATGAGTGTCTATAATGCGTAAACTTTTTGGTTTCTGCGTCATGTACTCAAGGCAATGAATATAGATGCAGTGTTTTAGCAAATCTGCAAAATTGCCTGCGTGAAAACTGTGGCGATAGCTTAGCATTGAATGGCTCGATGATCCGGATGGCTGTGCATTATAACAAGCTGGCTTTCTACTACTACTTAAATCCAACTTTAGTTTGAGAGTTTGAATTGATCTTTAATCGTTGTATTTGTTTGCTGGCATTATTGAGCTGTATAAGCGCGCCAATGTTAGCGGCAACACCTGAGATCAAGATTCGGGGTGGAACTGCTTCACTGCGTGAAAATATTTTGCATAGATTGAGTATAGCGGGAGAAAAATGCAAGGCGCCTGTATGGCGATTGAATACGCATCTGGATGCAGCAGAGGCTGAAATCGAACAAGCAGCGCAAGCACTGGGTTATTATCGCCTGAGCTACGAATCAAAACTAACGCGCGATAATGAGTGTTGGGCTTTGGCAATTGAATTGACGCCTGGCGAACCCGTACGCGTCAAGGAGTTACGAATCGACATTATGGGTGATGGTCGGCTCGATCCATTATTTAAAAATCTCTACGACAAACCCGGCATAAAAGTTGGCAATAAATTTCATCACGGAAAATATGAAGCTCTAAAGACTCGATTTGAATCGGCCGCTACTGCTCATGGTTATTTTGATGCACAATTTGCACTTTCCCGGGTGCTGATTAATGAATCAGAAAATTCGGCAATAATAGAATTAACCTACGATACTGGAAAACGATATCGCTTTGGAAAAGTCGAAATAGAACAGGATACCTTGAAGGATGAATTTGTTCAGCGTTATTTGACTATTCGCAGTGATGATGACTACGACACTGATAAATTGCTGGAAACAAAAAATTTATATAACGCCAGTAATTATTTTAGTGCTACCAACATTACTCCCAATCTGGAAGAAAAGCAGGATTATCGGGTTGATATCAATATCAAATTGGATAAGCGAAAACGTCATGAGTATTCGATTGGCGGTGGCTATGCAACCGATACCGGTCCCAGAGTTCTGTTAGGTTTTGAAGACAGATATATTAATAAAAGAGGTCATTACTTTAATGCTGATGTGTCAGCGTCAGAAACCAAAAAAGAAGCACAGACAGCCTATACCATTCCATTGAAAAAGCCGGCATTTGAATTTTTAAAAATATTTACGGGTTATGAAAAGGAAGAAACCGACTCCAGTTTTAGCCGAAAAAAATCTATTGGTGCCAGTTACACCTATTATCAAAAAAGTAAGTGGCTGCAAACTTATGCCGTCAATTTCGAGCATGAAGATTCTATTGTGGGTGATCAGCCCCTGATGATTACTGACCTTATCATTCCTTCCTGGACTATATCGCGTATCAAAACTGACACAGCGGCTTATCCTTTAAATGGCTGGTCAATTGTATCGCGTGTATCAGGTTCGCCGAGCTCATTAGGTTCGGATTTTAGTTTTGTGCAGTGGGATACACGCCTGAAACATATTTGGGGTGGAGGCAATGGACGATTAATTTTACGGGGACATTTAGGTATAACAGAAACAGTTGATTTGG
>CAZICR010000078.1:0-10726 GCA_964537795.1 uncultured Cellvibrionaceae bacterium
GTGCCGATGCATATTTTCCAGTTGATCCAGAGTCAATTGCTGATTCACTGCAGCAAGGTCTATCGCCTGACCTAAAACCATACCATCTGCACCTGATCCCCAAGCCAGGGTTTTGATCAGCTCGACCTGGATTAGCGGTGAAAATTTTGTGCGGACAAGAAATTCAAAAGCCAATGTTTGTAACCCATCACCAGCCAAAATGGCCGTGGCTTCATTGTATGCGATGTGACAAGTGGGTTTGCCGCGACGCAAATTATCATCGTCCATCGCCGGTAAGTCATCGTGAACCAAACTATAGGAATGCAGACATTCAAGAGCACAGGCAATAGGGTCAATCTCTTGTAAATTCTGTTGCGAATTAACAGCCAGAGCAGATGCATAAGCCAAAACCGGACGCACTCGCTTGCCACCATTAAACAGACTGTAACGCATGGCGCCGCGCAAACGGGTTGGATCCTGACGTTCAGGAAAAGCAACATCAAGCGCTTGTTCAACACGATCACGACATCTCGTCAGGAAATCTGAAAAGTCATTGTTTGACAAAGCCATCAGTCCTCGTCCTGATCCGGTTCAAACGCTTCGAGCCGGAATTGGTCATTTTCTTCAATCAACAAATTCACTTGCTGCTCCGCTTCTGCCAGTCGTGTCTGGCATTCACGAGTCAACGCAATCCCTTTCTGGAAAGCCTCTAAAGATTCTTCCAGGCTCATATCACCTTGTTCCATCCGATTAACCAGTTCTTCGAGCGCTTTAAGGGATTGTTCGAAATCCACAGTTTTCTTCTTGGGTGGCATAACAGATCCGGATGACAAATTAAAAGAAGGGCGATTATAAACCCGGAAGTTACTTTTGATGGCAGTCTTGTGCGATATTTCCTACAAAAATTACAGACATTCGCCACTGGTGCAGAAACGGTCCTACATCAATAATGGCTTCGCCCAGTCGGATGGGGCCATTCGCAAGGAATGAATGCAACTTCGCAAGGATTATGGATTCATGCAGCTGGCCTGGGAAAGCTAACATCCTGAAAACCCCGCTCACGCCCCTCGTGATGCGGGGTTTTGTTTTTCTACGATTTAGCGGGTCGTCTGCCCATTTTTTTCAAAAACACTTGTTGGGCTTTTACCAATTCCGGATAGGTTATTTTTCGATAAGGTAAATTAAATTCCATCGCCAGCTTTTCAACCGTTTTTGCTAACTCTGGATAATGGCGATTGGAAAAACCCGGCAACAAATGATGTGTGAGATGCAGATCTAATCCACCTAGAAAATGATTTATCCAATGCGGGTTGGGTTGCCAATCACAAGCGGTTAAAAATGCGTGTCTATGCCAAGAGTGCGGAATTCTATTCTTATTATCAGCCTGAAAGAACTCGACATCGGCCCAGTGAGTTCCCAAGATCATCAAAACCAAAAAAGCCGACACCAGCATTTGCGCGCATAAATAAATCAGCAGAATTTTCCATAAAGCCAAATCCAATACCAATGCGGGAATGACAATTAACAAAATCACATGCGCAGCTTTCAAGCTAAAAAATTTCAACCAATATCCAGATTGATTCAAGTAAGAAAATTTTTGCAGGGGCGTTTTTTGAAATCTATCTAACCAGTCTGAAACCCAGGTTAAATAAGTTAAGGATATCGCCGCCACTAAAGGCCAGTAGTAATGTTGATATTGGTATTGCGGTGACCATTGTTGAAATGGCGATTGGCGTAATGCCGGATTAGGTTCTATATCTAAATCGTAATGTTCGATATTCGGATAGGTGTGATGAAAATGCACATGACGCAATGTCCAAAAATCCGGATCAGTGCCCATTGGAATTGAGCATAACGCCATCAACCATCGATTGGCAGCAGGTTTGCGAAACACAGAGCCATGTGATGCGTCATGTGAGGCATTCATGGATAACAACATGGCAAACCACATAAATGAAATATAGAAGATCAAATAAGCTACAGTGGTTTGTGTATGGAGTGCTGCAAGATAAAAACCATAAGCGGTTAGAGCCAACAGAAATAGTTTCAGTAGAAAAAGTCCGTTGGCAAAACGATGATCCTGTTGTTGATGCAAATAATCTTGTACCGATTTTTTTAAAGCATCTGCAAAGGCTTTATCGGTTTCTTTGTTAAATTCTAATGCAATTAATGGTTTCATTTTTTTCTCATGTAGAACCTTACCCAACCCTAGCACTCCCCTTGGCAGGGGGAGGCAACAGATTTCACTCTGCATAAAGTAGCGAGAACGTCCCTCCCCCTGCCAAGGGGGAGGTTAGGAGGGGGTATGGTTTTTAAAATCTAATAAATATCGCAACCCCCAAATACCAGACAATATCAGCAAAGGGACACAGGCCAATAATATCGGATCATAATGTTCTAGCCAGACAATTTGATAAATCGGAAACACAAAACAAAAAATAATCCAGCCTTTAAAACCCCAATTTTTTTTATCTGACATTCCACCAATTAAAAACATACCGATAAATAGCCCGGCAAATAAATTCCATTCCCAATAAGCGGGAACCTGCGTTTGAATATAGACATAAAAAATTGACAGAACAAATAATGAAATACCGGCAAACCCTATATAGCCTTGTGACAATGGAAGTGGCTCCGATGCTTCGGGAAAACGTCTTTTAATCCACTTATTAAGCGGACGATGATTAAACCAAACCGGATTATGGCTTGGAATGCCGCCCTTTAAACCTATGCGATCATCTATATCGTCACGCAGCTCCTGAAAGCTGCCAAAAAGTTTATCCCAGAGTAAAAAGGTACCGCCGAAATTTTTATCGATATACATAGGATGCAAGCCGTGATGCACTTTGTGATTGGCAGGAGTGATAAGCAATTTATCAAGAATACCGGACTTTTTAATTAATCCATTGTGATTATAAAATTGCACTGTGTAGTGAACTGAGGAAGCCACAACAAAAATTTCCAAGGGTAAACCCAGGATCGCCAAAGGCGCGATAAATGGAAAATTCGTGAGCGATGAATACCAGGAATTACGTACCGCTAAAGTTAAATTAAATTCTTCACCCTGATGATGTACATGATGTACCGCCCAAAGAATGGGAATTTTGTGATGCAATCTATGCATCCAATAAAAACAAAAATCCCAGGCAATAAAACCAAAGATCCATTGCCAAATAACCGGCAGTTGATCGACAAGATGTAAATTTGCATGAGCCAATAAAAACGCAAATCCCGCAATTTCCACACTGCGAAATAACAGCATGACAAGATGGCCAGAATTTAAATTGGCGATCATCTCTACCCAAGGGATCGTTCTGCGCTGCGCATATTTGGCAATCGCCACTTCCAGTAGAATCATCACCAACATAAATACATAAGCATAGGCAAATTGCGTCATATTATTTTTTCCCCGCTGACATCGGATTTCGATGCAAACCCAAAGCGACAATATAAGAAATAATTCCGACTAAGATTCCTGCGCCCACATCCAATGATAAATGTCGTCGCAATTGAATAATCGAAAAACCTATAGCTAAAGAAATAATCAAATATACCAAGGACAGAAAGAGTTTTTGGGTATTCCAAAGTGCCGACAAACAAATCACTGTTAACGCAGCGTGTAAGGATGGCAAGCAGTTTTGCGCTGTGTCTATCCACAATAACCAATAAAAGAGTTGATCAGTAAAAGTCTGTTGATTCACTTCTGGATATACCAATGTTGTCGGAAAAATCACAAACACCAAACCGCTTATCAATGCACTGATTAAAATTGCGATCATCATGGGTTTAATTTTTGCCAATGGTGCAGTAAAAAAGGCAAATGGCACCACAACAAAGAAACTCAGGTACAACCAAATGCCCTGAGTACTAAAAGGAATTTGTTGATCCAACCATAATTCGGGAATTATCCAATGCTCGCCAGAAGTAAAACGCGTACTGCCATAAATAATGCCTACAGCGCACCAACCGATTAGCATGGAAATCATTCGCTGTTTGAATTCAACGGCGGTCGTTTTCATTTTTTCACTCATACTTCTATAGTCAGTTGTTTGGTTTGAAAGGTTACAGCTTGCTGTTCTTGAATTAATGTTTTCAACGAGGGGTTCAGTAAATCCAACGGTGTATTTAATACCTCGGGTAATTCAATGCCGGCATCCATTAATTGATTCTTGTGCTGTTGAACTTTTTCCAAAATGTTTTTATCTTGCTGCATCACTTTTTTAAACAGTCTTTTTAGAGTCCAGTGTTTGAGCTTTGTTGGTAAAAATCCGCGAGGTGTTGCGATTCGAGCTATAACCGAGAGCATGTCCGGTTTTTCATTAACCGCCCAAACACTGACGAGTAAATTTAATTGGTTTTGTGGATTACGATATTCAATTTCTGCAAAATTTGGCAGACGGAATCTGGCTAAACTCATGCCGCGTTTGGGTTCCAGAAAACGTGAGACGAGTCCATTTTGATTGGTTTCTCCGGTATAGGTCACTTCTATACCATCAATCAGTGCTTTAACTTCTGCTTGTATTGTTTGTCTTGCCTTATCCTGACGAATCAAACCAGCATGAACAAAATGGGTGTGAAATCCATCCAGAAAATTTTCAATCAAACTGAACATATCAGTTTCAACTCTATCCTGCATAAAAAAATAGTCCAAGGTCTGACTTTTAATTAATGGCACGGCAGGATTAAATTCCGGTAATTGATCGCCATTGCTGTTATCGCAACACCAAAGCAAACCTATTTCTTCTTTTAGTGGCCAGACTTTTACTAGCGAACTTTTGCAGTTATTGTTTTGTAAACCCGGCACTCGTGTACAAACACCTTCGCCATTAAATTGCCATCCGTGATAAGGACATTGAATTTCCCCTTGAATTATTTTCCCTTGGCTTAATGGCGCTTGTCGATGCGGGCACAGATCATCCAGTGCCTGTATTTGATTATCTTGCGCACGAAAAACAACTAAGGCGTTGCCATTAAACCAGATACTGTAGGCGCGATCTTTTTTGATCTCCGCTGCAATCGCTATTGGCTGCCAGTAGCTTTCTGTTGCTTTGATTGTCAGTGTATCCATTTTAAAGTTTCCATTTCTTCATCAGGGGTACAGCGATTTGATTGGATAAATAGGCCAATGTTTTCCAGGTGACTCGTCGAAAAAAATTCAGGTGTGCAATATACACCAGTGAATATTCTATTTCCGGTTCGCCGCCACGCAAGCGTTTAAAACTGGCTGCGCCCGAGCTGAAATTTAATAATTTTTTTTGCTTAATCGCTTCCTGAAAACAAAGTTGTGTTAACAAGCGATAGAGCCCTAATCTTGAATCCAACTCTGTGTTGTAACCGACAATCGGGGCTGTGATAATTTCTGCATTCTCAACCCAGCCCACAACACCTTCCAATATGCCATGTTGATTACGCAGGCCTTTTAATCTTAACCAACCGGATCTTTGACCTGACATTAACCACACTGCTGTGTATTGCGGATTATGCTGGCAGTATTTTTCGATATACAACAGGGAATAGATTTTCTCCGCTCGTGCAAAATCATCTTCTGAAAAGTCTTTACCTTCGACTAGTTCAAACGGCATTTTTTGTAAAAACCGAAAGTCCATTTTGCTGTTGTGTCTTTGTTGAAACACTGACTCTTCACCTTGTCGGGCATCAAAGAAATAAACTTGTCGACTAGGCACAGAAATAAAATCCTGTTCAAGCAATTTATTGATTAGTAGCTGATTGGTTCGTTGATTCAAAGAACGAAACACCAAAGCGAAATCAGGATAGGATTTTATCAATTTATCCCTAATTAGTTTTACATCCAAGTTTGTAATGTCTGGGGGATATATGTTGGTGGATAAAAGCCAATTATTGATTTGTACCAATCTGTCTATTTTCGCTGTCCTTAACCAACCGCGAATCAGTATCACCAGCAGTACCAATGGCCAGGTCATCAATGGCTTGTTTAAGCGTTTGATTTCAACCAAACAATAATCGGTATAGGCACAAATGGGAGAGACCACATAAGAATTTATTCCCTTTGACGGCCTCTCATCGCCTTCATTTTTAGTGCAACCTAAAGAAATTTTTCCTATGTCCATTGTGAACAACTGTGTAGCTATATTTTTAATCATTTGTGGACTGTAGTCTGCGAAGTAGCGGTTTGATAATTCATCGTCAAAACCATCTCTGTCTACAATTATTCTCGGATCATTCATTCTTATTGCAGTATTACTGCCTCATCAGGTTTTTCCGGGTTATATCGAATCTGAACTTTTTTACCCGGAACTATTTGATTGAGTTGAAACCAAGATACTTCTTGATCCACAGTTATTTGGTAGGCTGGCTTTTGATCGGAAATCAGGCTGAGCCTAAATTGGATTATTGGAGTTTTTGAATAACGCCTTCCTGTATCAAGGATCGAAATCACTTCCGCTTGGGCTTCAACGGCTTGACCATTCAATAAATCTTCTTGCACTCCCCTGCGAGAATAATCAGGAATAAAAAATTTTATAAATATAAAAACGCCGAAAATTAATTGAATTAAGAATAGGCTTAATACTATGTAGGACGCTTTTGACAATTTAGCTTTGGATTCACTTTTTTGATTCATACAATCTTTCTTCCAATATTGTAAAGCCGGTTTAATCCGATATTGATTGACCATCCCATTCGATATCGGATGTGACTGCCGCTAATAATCCTTTACGGCGACCTAATGCACGCGTGCACATTTCTGCTAAACATAAAAGTTGTGCATAGTGAGGTTTATATTCACCGGCATGACTAATCACATCTTCTGCAGAAGAATAGTCTTTCCAGAATTGTTTTTTCCAACCTTGTTTGATCATGGCGAACAATATCATCGCCATACTCGACATGCGTGGTTTGTTGGATGGATGAAAAGCAGCTCCCGGAGGAGTTTTTGTTCCCTCCCCTGGTAAAGGGAGAGTTAGTGAAGGGTCTTGTACAAAAAGTTTTGTCAACGCTTCGGGTTGATTATTAAATAAATGCACGCCACTGGTTGCGCGTGGATTGCATTCCAATACATAAAATTTTCCATCCGTTGATTCAATAAAATCAAAACCAACTTGGCCAGTGTATTGGGTTGTCTGCGCAAATTGTTTGATGAACTCCAAAATCTCCAGAGGATATGTCACTTCAAAATAAATTCCTGAACCTTTACCTACACGATATTTAGGGTGATAACAGGCATGTGCTATCACCTCACCCTGTTGAATCAAACTAAAGCTGCAATGTTCTTTACCCGCAATAAATTCTTGCGCAATCCAAGGCGCTTCATTGGTCGGCTCAAGTTGATTTAATTTTTCAGATGAAGGGCTAATTAGGGTGTTGGTTGCGAAGCGTGAGTAAGCAGGTTTGAAAACATAATCTGTCGATTTTTCAGAAAATGCGGCTAATTGCTTTTTATCTTTTATAACAAAGGACTTCGGCGCTTGCAGATTCCATTGTTGAGTCATTTCTGCAAACTGGCCCTTGTGATGCAGTTGATTGAGCAAAGAGAAATCACTGGTAAAAATTTGGCAAAAGGGTTTTAATTTTTCTGCGCACCATGCGAGATAGAAGACCTCTTCACAAGTCGGAATAATCCAATCGACTTTTTTCTTGATGACCAATTGTTGAATGGCATTAATCCAATCCGAAGTATTGTTTCGAGGTTCAGGCAGACGCACATAGTCTTGACCTGCTTTGCTGAAACGAGTCATAGGCCAACGCAGACTATCGGCAACCGTCACTTGCCAACCTGCGGTCGCTGCCGCTCTCGCCCATTCCAAAGCTGCCGGTGCCCTCGCACCTAAAATCAATACATTCATTTTGTTACTCTGTTACTTTATAAATTAACTTATAAAATCTTTAAATTCCCTGCGGAGTTCGTTCGAATTGGAGTTTGGTTTCAAAACCTTCGATTCATTGACGAATTGAAGGAACTACAGGGATGTATTCATGTGTTTTTGAAACCAAACTTCAATTTGAACGAACGATCTCAATTCATGTGGCACTTTCACACACCAATCTACGACGTTTCGCGCCTTTTATTTCCGGTTGCCAATCACTAAAAGTTAATTCCGGTTTTTGCAATTCAAGCTGCTCACAGAGGCGAGCAATATTATTTTCTATTGATTGTTTGCAACTTTCTTTTTCAGCTTCAGTTTTTATGGCGATTTGCCAATGCCTGCCACGCTGGATAACTTTGTATTCCTGTAATTCAGGCTCTACCAGCATCATGGAGCGTCGTAAGCTATCGGGATAAATGGGTTTTAATTCTCCAGACTTTTTTTCTGCTAGCCAAAATATTTCGTCTGAACGGCCCTCGATTGCTGCGATGCAAGTTTCGACATTGCCGCAACTGCACGGCTGATCAGCAACTCGCAAAATATCATTTAATTGATACCGTAAAATAATTTGGGTGGAGCGTGTGAAATCGGTAATGATGGGTTGAAAGCGTTTCTTTTCTGCATCCAGCCAATTTTTTTCGATATGAATGTAGGTTTCATTGAGATGTAGATTTCCCCGTTCGCAAGTGTATGCGAGAAAACCTTCAGTGGCTTGGTAAATTTGGTGAACTTTTTGTGCGAAATTTTTTTCTATTTCCTGCGCAGCATCGGCCTCCAACACTTCTGCAACATTGATGATACGTTGCGGACTTATATTTAAATTGTCTGCTTCCTGTGCCTTGGCTAGTGCTTGCAAAATGCTGGCAGGTGCAACCAGTACCTGGGGCGGAAATTGATTTAAGTGAATAATATGTTGATCCAGTGATTGCAATAAATCGTAGAAACGGAAATCAATTCGCGAGCTATTGAGTGTGTTGTAAAGGTTGCTATTGGCACGCAGAAAAAACGCGATGCTTAATTTAGGTTGCCAAGGTTTTAGAATCTGCCATAAAAATCGATTGGGTAATGTTTTCGCTAACAAAATTCCTGCCCAACGTAATCTTTCTTGTTTACTCACCAGAAATACGCCGCGCTTTCCTGAAGTGCCACTGGAAAGCCCTACAGTAAAACCTTTCCATTGCGGATTAAAATCACGTGAATTTTCTGCCGATATCGCAATAGGCAGTACTGTATCCAAAGCAATATTTTCTGTGTTACGGCCAGCGAAATTTTCCATCATCTTGCTTTTGTCCATCAAAGGATAATCAACCAAAGGTTTACCTGAAAAGTTTTGGTAGTAACTGGCTTTAATCACTTGATGTTCAAGATAATCCTTTAATTGTGTTTGTTGCCAATTTTCCAATTGTTGTCGATTGGTAAATCGGCGGTGACGAGCGCGAATAAAGTGGCCGATTAAAATCAATTTATCCCAAACAGAATTCACGCTCATGAACTTGTGTTCTCGTTAAACAGCGACCAACTGGGAATACAGTGTGATGGCAAAATCGCAATGGCTGTTTCGCGTTTGGACAATTCGCTTAGTCGGAAAAAAGTTTTTTTGTAATCCTGATTATTAGCAGTTGCAAATCCTGCAATAACAGAAGGCAAACGACCTTCACGACATGCGGGAAGCGACCAACAAGCGTCCGCGGTTAAAAATACCGGGCGTCCATCGGCATCCATGATTAACAAACCTATCTGACCATGACTATGTCCTGGCAAAGGAATAATTAATAAACTTTGATCGCCGAATAAATCAAATGCTTGTGTAAATGGTTGCATCCATTCTGGTAAATCAACCAACTTTAAATCTTCTGCATAGACAAGTTTTTCAAAATAGTTTTCAGGCAGTAAGCCCGGTAACTTTCCTTGCATTGTTGCTCGCAAGGGAGTTTTTATCAGTGATCGCAAATCGTCTGTATCTTTTTTGGATGCAACAAATTTTGCATTCGGAAAATCCCGCAAACCCGCAATATGATCGCCGTGATAATGTGAAACAATAATCCAGCCAATATCTTCGGCGTTAATTCCCATTTGCGTCAATTGCGCTAATAATTTTTCTTCGTCATCCAGTTTGACGGGCAAGGCTAATCGATAAAGCTTTTCAGGAAAATATTTTGTCGCCTTGAAAAAATGATCTGCATAACCAGTATCAAATAGAACCCAACCTGCCATGGGATGTCGAATCAAACCGCAAAACGACGGGAAATCGATCATCGACATTTTTCCACCGCGCGCAGCGATGCACTCCAAGTGTCGACACTGGCCGACTCGCAAATATTTTACATGCACGCAAGTCATGATGGCCTTCCCTGCGGTGACGATTTTTCTTGCTGCGATAACTCTTGCTGAAAGTACCAGCGCGAATATTCTTTGATAGCATCAGTGAATTTTATTGTGGGTTGGTAACCTAAATCATTTTTTATTGCTGATATATCTAACGTTTGACTAAAGGCTAAAACGCCCGCGCCGTAACGCGTGATTTTGGGTTCTTTACCGCTGACTATTTTTGCCCAGGTTTCTAACACTGTCGCTAAGGTCTTTACTAACCACCAAGGTAATTTTTTGGTTTTTAATGGCAGATGAAATTCTGTTGATAAAGCATTAAATAGGTCCGTTAATTTTTGTGGTTCACCGTTGGTCACATTATAAATTGCAACTGGTTTTTTTAACTCTTTTGTTAAAGATAACATTATTGCATCCACCAGATTATCCACATAAGTCACATCCAGCATCGCACCACCACCGCGAATTAACGGCACTGCGCCTTCTTGAATGACACGCAAAATTCGAGGCATTAGAGTTTGATCCCAAGGACCAAAAATTGCCTTGGGTCGTAAGATAATTCTGTTCGGAATTGCCGA
>CAZICR010000079.1:0-10664 GCA_964537795.1 uncultured Cellvibrionaceae bacterium
CCAAAGGCCAACCTGCAATGAAGTCTTATCTCGACTTCAACACCAGCTGGCCGCTTAATTCATGGCAGATTACTGAAAACCACAATGATTATCAGGTTGCCTATATTCGTCTTTTGTCCAAATTTGCGAAGTGATTTATCAGGTTACTTTTTTCTGATTTAACCTTGAGTTCAATAATAAAAAACGCAGCGGTTGGCTGCGTTTTTTATTTCAGGGAATAAATTTATTAGACCTCATCCAGTTTTCACACAATAAAGTCCATATTGCTATCGGATAGTCTTTGCTATTGCGAATAGCGAACCCATGTTTGCCATCCTGAAAAATATGCAACTCCGCTGGAACACCTGCGGCTTTCAGTGCGTCATAAAAACGCGTGCTATTACGGGAATCAACTTTATCATCATTATCCGCGGTCACTAAAAATGTGGGTGCCGTATCTTTGGTAACTTGATAACTGGTTGGGTACTCGTCATAGATTTCTTGTTTTACAGCAGGCTCAATAAGTTTCTGATTGGGGTTGATCAAATGTTTGCGAGAACTACCGGAATGTGGTCCGTAGGCGAGCACCATAAAATCCGGACGAGCACTTATTTTGTCGGTGTCATCAATAGATGCATAAACTTTCTTGTCGTAATTGGTTCCCAATGTAGATGCCAAATGTCCACCTGCCGAAAATCCAAAAACGCCGATTCTGTGCGGATCCAATTTCCACTCAGTTGCATTGGCCCTGACCAAACGCAGTGCGCGCTGTACATCTTGTAAAGGCACATTTTTTCCATTCAGATGACCTTCGGCAGGCAAGCGATTTTTAATCACGAAAGCGGTAATACCCAAAGTGTTTAACCATTTCGCAATATCTGTTCCTTCTTTATCAATGACCAAGGTCATGTAACCACCGCCGGCAATAATGATTGCCGAAGTACCATTGGGTTTTGCTGGAATAAACGCTCGAATACTAGGTGTAGAAATAGCAGTCAAGGATCGTAAGGGGTCTTCGGGGTCGTTACTGGAATTGACCGTTTGCTCAACTAATTTAAGCCCTTCTGATCCGGGTGGAATTCCCTGCCAGAGATTATATTCCTCTCCATTTGTTATAGGAAAAGCAAAAGAGTAATGGCTAAAGATTAATCCAAAAATCAGAAAAATTCCCGAGGCGCAAGAAGTATTCTTTGACATCATAAAATTCCAAGTTTTGGTAGCAGAATTCAGTCTAGATCCAAAACTGAATTCTTCTGAAAATATTTTCGTAAAATCGCTGTCACTAAAATTGACGCTCGAGCGGCTAACAGTCTTTGGCCAAATAAAATAGTCAGTAAGTTGGCGCCGAATTTTTTTGCTGATGCATAGATAAAAAATCCCACATCTAAAAATGTACTTGCCCAAATTAAATCGCTATATGGGTGAAAAAAATTACGCAAATGAAAAGTTTTAATCTAGGGTCAAAGGGAATACACATTACTGGGATCGGAATCTTTTTATGCTTAGCCAACAAAAAAAATATGCTCAAAGGACATTCATTTTTTTTGCGTTAACCGGACTATTGAGTGTGTCTAGCTCAGCGATTGCCGGACAACTTTACTTATTACATGGATCTGCACTGACAACGGGGCCGGGTTCTTCAGAATATTCATTGCAGGCCGGTAGTTTTAATCCCGCCATGTCCAGTTTGATGGTGGATGAAGATGAAAATTGGCGTCTGGGTTATTTACCCAGCGTCATGATCAATATTGAATTTGGTGATGTACAAAATTTTGCGGATGATCTGGAAGATCTGATCGACATTATAGATGACCCTTCATTGGCGACGGATTCGGTTGATGAAACACTGACTCGATTTAATAATTTACTTCCTGTTATGGGTGAAGAAGGCTATTTAAAAAATACCGCCAGCCTCCACTACCCTCTTTTTGTAAAAAGCGATTTTTTGGGTGGCAGTTTACAAACAGAAATCAGTTATGTGGTGCAAATGTCAGGTCGGGTTCTCGATGATACCTTAATCTTCAATCAACAAAACGAAACCTTTTCTACCAATACCTCAATGTATCTAAAAAGTGGTCTGCAAACAGCTTTTAGCCTGGGCTACAGTAGGCCAGTGTTTGAAAAAAGCAGCGAAGATTCTTCATCAGGAACATTATTTGTCGGTACAAAAATTTCTGCTATTAAATTGGATTTAAGCAAACAAGTCTTCTGGCTTGAAGGTATTCAAAACGACGAAATAGAAGATGTTATTCGCGATGAGTACGATAAAAACACCCTCTCGAATTCCGGCATTAATGTTGATCTTGGTGCAGTCTGGGATGCAAATCGTTATCGCGTTGGATTGACTTTAAGCCATCTGAATAAGCCAAAATTTGATTACAACGCTGTTGGCATTAACTGCGAACGGGAAATTCCTGGCAGCACTGCCGCAGACAACTGCAATGTTGCGCAATATTTTGTTGAAATCAAACCAAGACTCAAAGCCAAAGAAGTTCACGAAATGACGCCGGTAGCAACGGTTGATTTACTCCTGAAATTATCAAAAAAATGGCATCTCACCAGCTCGATGGATTTAGCGAGTTATAACGATATGGTCGGATTTGATAATCAGTATTTGCATTTGGCAACTCGCTATGAAACGGAAAGTGTCTGGATTCCATCTCCCCGAATTGGCTACACAAAAAATCTGGCCGGTGAAAAATTAACAAGCATTAGCGCCGGGCTGACATTTTTTAATGTGTTTAACCTGGATATTAATTATGGACAGGAAACTACAGTTGTTGATGGTGACAAGTTTCCACGTGTGTTTGGTGTGGCATTTGGTTTTGATGAAAAATTTTAGTTGTTAATCATATAGGGCTGAAATCATGAAATATTTTCCAATCACTCTTGCAGCAGGTTTTTCCGCAGTTCTGGCAGGAATGACAGGTTGTGGAGGAACGGGCCAGGATGCCGCCGCGAAAAATCCATCGGCAAAAGAAGTCAGTTTTTCAGGCGCAGCTATTGATGGACACATTGCGCGTGCAATGGTGTTTTTGGACACCAATAACAATGCTACACGTGACCCATGGGAAGCTTTTGCGTTTACTGATAATGATGGTTATTACAGTTATAATCCGTTAACCCAAACCAATTATTGTGCAAGTAGGGTAACTAGTGAGCAGGCACAATATTGTTTGCGCACGAACCAAACCACAACATCAGTCGTAATAAGAATTGATGGTGGATACGATGTGTTAACGGGTGAACCTTTTGAAGGTCAATTAAGTCGCCGTGTTCAAGTGGTTAACGATCAGGTACCTTTTAGTGTGATCAGCCCAATTACAACCTTATTGGTCAGTGCTGCTAGCGATACTGAAGCCAGTGCAATTTTGCGATCACTGGATTTAACTAAGACCGATCTGGATGTTGATTATGTTAATTCATTGGAGGTAGTCAACAACAAATTGTTAAACGTTGCATTAACACTGCATAAATTGAACAGTATTTTGTCTGACAGGTTAACTGATACCTACAATAAAATCGGCGACGATTTTGGTACACCCAATGATGCTTCGGCAATTGTTTACGAGCAGCTTGCGAAAGAGTTGGCAGGGCAAACGTCATTGGTAGAATTGATAAACCCTGAAAAAATAGTCAGCATTATGAACACTGCCGAAGAAAAACTTCGCGAGATATACAAGGATAACGATTATGATCTGCCAACAGATATGGATGCGAGCCAATTTGAGCGCGTCACTCAAACAGCAGTTAAAATTCCAGAATTGGTCAATAGCCTGATCCCTGCAGAAAACACCAACCAGATGCGAAGCGATATCATCGGCGGAGTGAAAGCGGTTGAATCCATTGTCATCAAAACGCTTCAGGAAACTTCAACCGATAACAGCATAGATAATGCAATTGAATTCTTCACCAATAATAACAATCAACATTTAATCGAATCATTAACCGAAATTTTAGATGACGATAACAGTGATTTATCGTCACTGATAAATCACAACTTTACAACTGGCATAGATTCAACAGAAAGCCTTAGCGATCTGGTAAAAATTGCAGAAACGATTGAACCATTTACATCAATAGGCGGGTTTAAAGTTAAAGTGTCCGATATGGATTTGGGTTATGGACCCGACCAATTGAAAGATCAAGAAGTGGAATTCTATTTCCAGGGCAACAGCAATGCGTTAACCGGCTCTTTCCTTGCTTGCGTGAAATACATAGAAGAAGCCGACATTTATGGCACTCTTGGCAAAGGCAATACCCGTGGCGAATTGGTAAAAGGTTATTGGAGTTTATTAGGAGCCAGTGAAAATAATTTTCAATCCTACAGCTTATTGTTAACCATCGAATTCCTTGGCGCCAAATATTCCGCTGTGATTAAACCGGCAGAACCCATAGTAGTGAATGGCGAAACCTTCAACCAATATCGCTTCGACAATAACGGCGAATTTATTACCTGGCGTAGCGCAGAAGGTTTACGCCCAATTGATAGTGTTCCCAATTCAAGCAAAGAATGCGAACAGCGCTTGCCTTCGCGATTGGGGTTTTAGACGATTAAATTTTCCATTTAGGCTATACCTGATTAAATTTCTCACTGCATAATAGCCAACCAGAAATTACAGTTGGAAGAAGAAAATAGTCAGGAATAGCCATGCTGCTAACTATCACCACCATTCATAATCCCGCAACCGATATAGGTTACTTGCTCCACAAAAATCCCGAGAATTTACATCAGGTCTCTCTGGCATTTGGGGAGGCCTATGTTTTTTATCCTGAAGCAACGACAGAACGCTGTACAGCAGCGTTATTGTTGGATGTTGATCCGGTTGGTTTGGTTAGGAAATCCGGTCCCGGAGAAAATTTTGCGTTGGATCAGTATGTAAACGATCGCCCCTACGTGGCTTCATCATTTATGAGTGTTGCGATTAGTAAATTATTCGGAACACTCTTTTCCGGCAAAAGTAAATTGCGACAAGAGTTGGTTGAGCAAGCGATTCCATTGGAAATCAAAATCAGTGTTTTACCCTGTCGCGGTGGTGAAAAGGTGTTGCGTCGCTTGTTTGAACCATTAGGTTATCAAGTTGAAGCAGAGCGACATCTACTGGATGAGCAATTTCCAGAGTGGGGAGAAAGCTCCTATTTCACTGTTACGCTTAAACGATCCTGTGCTTTGCGTGAATTTTTAATTCATCTCTATGTATTAATTCCGGTTCTGGATAACGAAAAACACTATTGGATTGGTGATGATGAAGTTGAAAAGTTATTGAAGTTTGGTGAAGGCTGGCTGGCAGCGCATCCGGAAAAAGAGTTAATCACACGTCGATATTTAAAAAATTTCAAATCACTTACCAGTGATGCCTTGCAGCGATTGGCGGATGATCAAAAAACTGAAGAAATCAATGAAGTAGGCGAGATTATGGCGCCGCGTGAAGATCAGATTGAGAAAAAAATCAATCTGAATCAGGAACGTATTCTATGGGTCGTTGAAACACTAAAAGCACATAACGTGACATCGATAGTGGATCTTGGCTGTGGTGAAGGAAAGCTGCTTAAATATTTATTACAAGATAATCAGTTTGAAAAAATTATCGGCGCTGATGTTTCATCCCGTTCATTAGAAATTGCCAAAGAGCGTTTGCATATAGACAGGCTTCCTACAATGCAACAAAAACGCATTCAATTAATTCAAACGGCACTTAACTACCGGGATAAACGATTGGCAGGATTTGATGCAGCAACTTTAATTGAAGTGATAGAACATATGGACCTGCCGCGACTGGATGCATTTCAACGAGTTGTATTTGAATTTGCTAAACCCAAATTGGTCATAATCACTACACCCAATGCGGAATATAACCAATTGTTTGAGAATTTACCGGAAGGAAAATTTCGTCATACCGACCATAGATTTGAATGGACGCGAAATGAATTTCAAGATTGGTGCAAGAATATTGCAGAAAAATTTGGATATAGCCTTGGTTTTGATGATATAGGCAATAAACACGAAACTTTGGGTTCGCCAACACAAGCAGGAGTGTTTGTAAGAAATGACGGATAACATTATTAAAATACCTGAGCTGTCACTGGTAATGTTGGTGGGCGCTTCAGGTTCAGGCAAATCTTCTTTTGCTAAAAAACATTTCAAACCGACAGAAATTATTTCTTCTGACTATTGTCGTGGGTTAGTTTCGGATGATGAAAATAATCAGGCTGCTTCTAAAGATGCATTTGAGTTATTAAACTTTATTGCAGAAAAAAGACTGGCTGCCGGTAAATTGGTAGTCATAGATGCAACCAATGTACAGCCCGAAGCACGCAAATCCTTGATTGGTTTGGCCAGGCGTCATCATGTTATTCCGGTTGCTATTGTGCTGAATTTACCGAGAGAAGTTTGTCACGAGCGTAATCAACATCGTCCGGATCGCCAATTTGGAAAACATGTTGTCTGGAACCAAACGGATCAATTGCGTCGCTATTTAAAAGGCATGCGCAAAGAAGGCATCACACATGTTTATACAATTAATTCAGTGGATGAAGTGAATTCTGTTGTAATTGAACGTGCACCGCTCTGGAATAATTTAAAACACGAACAGGGTCCGTTTGATTTGATTGGTGATATTCACGGTTGCTTTGATGAACTTTATACCTTGTTGATAAAACTCGGCTACCAAATTGAAAAACACGGTCAGTATCAAGTTACTCATCCGCAGAATCGTAAAATAATTTTTGTGGGTGACTTGGTTGATCGCGGACCTAAAACACCTGAAGTTTTGCGATTGGTGATGGATGTTGTGGAGTCCGGAATTGGTTTTTGTGTGAATGGAAATCATGACGATAAATTAAAACGAAAAATGGAAGGCCGCGACGTCAAAGTAGCGCATGGTCTTGCAGAATCATTAGCACAACTTGAAAGTGAACCTCAAGAATTCAAAGATAAAATTGTTAAATTTCTGGATGGTTTAATCAGCCATTATGTATTTGATCAGGGAAAATTAGCGGTTGCACATGCAGGTTTGAAAGAAGAATACATCGGCCGTGGTTCGCAACGTATTCGCGAATTTTGTATGTACGGTGAAACTACTGGTGAAGTGGATGAATTTGGTTTACCGGTACGTTATCCTTGGGCAAAAGATTATCGTGGCAAAGCCATGATTGTTTACGGTCATACACCTATTCCTGAAGCTGAGTGGGTCAACAATACTATCAACATTGATACAGGTTGTGTATTCGGCGGTAAATTAACAGCACTGCGATATCCTGAAAAGGAATTGGTTTCTGTTGAAGCAGAGCAAATATATTGTGAACCAGCAAAACCGCTTAATTTTGAAGTCGAATCTCGTTCACGCGATGACATTCTGGATATAGAAGATGTTATTGGCAAACGAGTAGTGTCAAACAGTTTGCATCATGACATCACTATTCGTGAAGAAAATGCAATTGCTGCTTTGGAGGTGATGAGTCGGTTTGCTGTTGATCCACGTTGGTTGATTTATTTGCCACCGACTATGTCGCCCACGGAAACCAGTAAGCAGGATGATTTATTGGAGCATCCACGAGAAGCTTTTGCTTTTTATCGCAATCGTGGAATTCAAAAATTAATTTGTGAAGAAAAACATATGGGTTCACGAGCCATTGTGATTGTTTGTAAAGATAATCAAATCGCACGTGAACGTTTTGGAATTGCTACTCAAGAAATAGGCGTTTGTTACACACGAACAGGACGTAGTTTTTTTAATCAGCCTGAAATTGAGCAAGCATTTATTCAACGAGTTGCCACTGCCATAACTCAAGCGGGTTTGTGGGACGAATGTAAAACGGATTGGTTTTGTTTTGACTGTGAGCTTATGCCTTGGTCTGCAAAAGCAATGGCATTGCTGGAGCAACAGTATGCACCTGTAGGTGCTGCTGCTAAAGCCACACTTCCCGCCGTTAAAAATCTACTCGAAAAAATTTCAGGAAAAGTTGAAGGCGTTGATGGGTTACTGAAAAAATTTACAGCAAGACTCGATATGACATCGCTCTATCGCGATGCCTATCGCCGGTATTGCTGGTCAGTAAATGATTTGGCAGATTACAAATTAGCTCCCTTTCATGTCTTGGCGTTTGAAGGCAATTTCAATCTGGATAAAAATCATCAGTGGCATATGGATCTGATCTATCGCCTCTGCGATGCTGACCCGGAATTTTTCCGCAAAACAGCTTACAAACTGGTTGATTTATCGGATGCAAAAACTTGTGAGGATGCCATAGATTGGTGGTCTGAAATGACCAATAGCGGCGGTGAAGGCATGGTAGTAAAACCTTTCGATTTCACAGTAAAAGATCAAAAAGGTTTGTTGCAGCCAGGTATTAAATGTCGAGGCAAGGAATATTTGCGCATCATCTACGGCCCGGAATATACAGCACCGGAACATCTGGATCGTTTGCGCTCAAGAGGATTGGGAGCTAAACGTTCCTTGGCTTTGCGTGAATTTGCTTTGGGTTATGAGGCATTGAAACGATTTGTTGATGGAGAGCCTTTGTATCGTGTTCACGAATCAGTGTTTGGTGTTTTGGCATTGGAGACTGAGCCGGTTGATCCGAGGTTATAGGTTTCTTATCTTTCACCGAGAAAATAAACCTTGCCAAAAAGTTTCGATCGGCTAGAATATCTTTCGTTTCGAAACTTACGGTAAGGATTAATGACCAAACGTAATACCCAACAACGCCGCAGAGCCATCATTGAACGCCTGAATTCTACAGGTGAAGTTAGTGTTGAAGCCTTGGCCGAACAGTTTGCAACTTCCGAAGTTACGATTCGAAAGGATTTGGGGGCATTGGAGTCGAATGGATTGTTATTACGTCGTTATGGGGGTGCGGTGCCCGTCCCACAAGAGTTGATTCAAGATCCTTCCGCCGAAAAAGTTTCACAACAAAAGCAATCGATTGCTAAAGCCGCTGCTCAACTGATCCGTGACCATAACCGGATTATCCTCGACAGTGGCAGTTCTACTACTTCTGCTCTTTTGCCTGAGCTTTCCCAAAAACAAGGGCTGGTAGTGATGACTAATTCGCTGAGTATTGCTAATGCTCTACGCGAGTTGGAAAACGAACCGACTATTTTGATGACGGGTGGTACTTGGGATCCAAAATCCGAAGGTTTCCAAGGCCAATTGGCCGAACAGATTTTACGCTCTTACAATTTTGACCAATTTTTTATCGGTGCCGATGGTTTGGATTTGACACGTGGTACCACTACTTTTAATGAACTTTATAGCTTGAGCCGTGTGATGGCAGAAGTTGCACGCGAAGTGATTGTGATGGCTGAGTCAAACAAAATCGGCCGCAAAATTCACAACCTGGAATTGCCCTGGTCGATGGTTAAAATCCTGGTGACTGATGCGGATATTTCTGCGCAAGATCAACAAAAAATTGAACAGCAAGGTGTGAAGGTTATTTGCGCAGAAATGTAAAAAAGCCCCGTTTATACGGGGCGGATGGTTATTTGCAAATTGTCACAGGGTAGTTCTTGGGAGCGCTGTTCAAGCAAGCGTTGTAATAAGGAAATGGAACGCCTGCACAGGCATTTGGTGCAACAGTATAGGTGGTCGTACAGGTTGGTGCTTTGGGTTGTGCGGCTAAACAGGCTGCAAGAGGGGTTCCTGATAAGCCATCGCAAGGGCCGGCAAAAGCAGATTGTGAAGATAAAGCGGCAAGCAGAGATAGACCTAAAACAACTTTTACTGATTTCATTTTCAATACTCCTTAAGGATTAAAGTTTTTTGCGTCAACAAGCGTTAATCGCAAATCGAGTATTGAGAAAAACAAATTTAAAACAGTATTTCTCGATCAAAAATGACATTTTATTTATTATTTCAAATCTCAAAGGAGACAAATTATGTGTGGAATAGTCGGTGCAGTGGCACAACGTGATGTGGTGGATATTCTGGTTGAAGGTTTGCGTCGTTTGGAATATCGCGGATATGACTCTGCCGGTGTTGCGGTAGTGAATGCCAATGGCGATTTGCAACGTTTGCGTCGTCTCGGAAAAGTAAAAGAATTATCCGATGCCGTTAAAGCACAGCCGACTCCCGGCGGGACTGGAATTGCGCACACGCGTTGGGCCACTCACGGTGAACCCAGTGAACGTAACGCACATCCACACGTTTCCAAAGAACATATCGCGGTAGTGCACAATGGCATTATCGAAAATCACGCACCTTTGCGCACGCAATTGCAAAGCGAAGGTTATGTATTTACCTCGGACACCGATACCGAAGTGATCGCGCACTTGGTGCAAAAAGAATTAAAGCAAGCCAATGATTTATTAACCGCCGTACAAAAAACGGTAAAACAATTACACGGCGCTTATGGCACAGTCTTGATGGACAAAAATGATTCATCCCGTTTAGTGGTTGCCCGTTCCGGTTCGCCCTTGGTGATTGGTTTGGGTATAGGTGAAAACTTTATTGCATCTGATCAGTTGGCTTTATTGCCAGTCACTCGTCGTTTTATCTTTTTGGAAGAAGGTGACGTTGCGGAAATCACTCGCACCAGTATCAAAATTTTTGATAAAGATGGCAAAGCGGTTGAGCGTCAAATTCACGAATCCACTGCCAGTTACGATGCCGGTGATAAAGGCCAGTATCGTCACTTTATGTTGAAAGAAATCTACGAACAACCTAACGCGGTACTGAATACGCTGG
>CAZICR010000080.1:0-10654 GCA_964537795.1 uncultured Cellvibrionaceae bacterium
CTCTATGGTGGCCTGATTGGTCCCCTCGCAATAGTCAGCTGTGAACCCCGCCAGGCCCGGAAGGGAGCAACGGTAGCAGTTCGATTGTGTGCCGGGGTGCGGCTGGTCAGGTTACCTCCAACAGCCTTTTCTATTTCCCTGTCTCTCAAAGAATTACCTACGAACTGCCATGCTGCTCGTTTATAATCGCCGCTATTTTCTGATTCTGGAACGCTGTTATGAGTTATCAGGTACTGGCCCGTAAATGGCGACCGCGCATTTTTCGTGAAATGGTGGGACAAGAGCATGTCTTGCAAGCACTCATTAATGCCCTGGATCACAACCGTCTACACCATGCCTACCTGTTTACTGGAACTCGGGGCGTGGGCAAAACTACCATAGCGCGTATTCTGGCCAAATGCCTCAATTGTGAAACCGGCGTCAGTTCTGAACCTTGCGGCCAATGCAGTGCCTGCCGTGAAATTGCCGAAGGGCGATTTGTTGATCTGATTGAAGTTGATGCTGCATCCCGCACCAAAGTTGAAGATACCCGCGAGCTTTTGGAAAACGTGCAATATGCGCCGACTCGCGGCCGTTATAAAGTCTATTTAATCGACGAAGTTCACATGCTTTCCAACAGTAGTTTTAATGCTTTGTTGAAAACATTGGAAGAACCTCCACCCCACGTTAAATTTTTACTGGCAACCACTGATCCGCAAAAATTGCCCATGACAATTTTGTCACGTTGTTTGCAATTTAATTTGAAAAATATGACACCGGAACGAATCGTCAATCATCTCAAATTTGTATTGGAAAAAGAGATGGTGCCTTTCGAAGAGCCAGCGCTTTGGCATTTAGGTCGCGCGGCTGATGGCAGTATGCGCGATGCCATGAGTTTGACTGATCAAGCCATCTCCTACGGTTCCGGAAAAATTACGGATGTTGAAGTCAGTGCAATGTTGGGCACTATTGATCAAGCATCAGTGCAAAAATTAGTGCAATCGTTAATTGATCTTGATGGCAAAAATTTATTGCAAGTGGTTGCAGATATGTCGGAGCAGTCTCCGGATTATGCATCAGCCTTGGCAGAACTTTTATCCACTTTGCATCGCATCGCTATTGCACAAGCTTTGCCAGAAGCATTGGATAACAGCCAAGGTGACAGAGAAAAAATTCTGCAATGGGCACAAGCCTTACCTGCAGAAGATGTACAGCTTTTTTATCAAACCGCTTTATTAGGTCGCCGCGATTTACCTTTGGCGCCGGATCCCCGGGCAGGATTTGAAATGGTGTTGTTGCGTATGCTGGCATTTAAACCGCAAGGTTTAATGGAATTGCCGACTCAAAAAATGCCACAGAAACCTTCACAAAGAAATGCAGGAGCGGATGACACTGCAAAAAAGTCTGAGGCGGCATTGCCGCCTGTCACAGCTAAAACTGTTGAGGCGGTTGTAAAAGCAGACCCCACCCTAACCCTCCCCTTGCCAGGGAAGGGGACAGATACTGCTTCGAATTTCGTAGATACCACTCTGAATTTAGTGGGGAGTAAAGTCCCTCCCCCTGGGAACGACTGTATGGATGCAGGAGGTAGAGCAACGCCGGGCGCGGTTGCCGAGGGGCAGGCTAGGAGGGGATCTTTTGATCAGAGCGAAAATCTTGTCGAAGAAAACAAAATCCCGGTAGACTTTGTAACAACGAATGTTGCTCAAAAAAATATTCCAACAGTGGAAATAAAAAAATCATCCGTCGTAAAAAAAATCACTTACGAATCCGCAACCACATCTGATTGGCCGATGATTTATTTAGGATTATCAGTCAGCGGTATTTTGCAAAATACCACAATGCATTGCGAATGCATTGAAAGAAAAGCCAATCTATTTAGTTTTACTTTGGATGAAAACTACAGCACGCTGTTTGATATCAGTCATCAACAGCGATTGGCTGATGCCTTGTCGGAATATTTTAATGAAAAGATTCAGGTAAAAATCACACCTGGAAAAATTACGCAAGAAACTCCCGCAATGATTGCCGAACGCGAGCGCAGTGTGCGTCAACATCAAGCTGAGATTGCGATTCAACAAGATCCGGTTGTACAACAATTAATCTCACAATGTAATGCCAGTGTTAGACCTGGCTCAATTGAACCTTTGATATAGGATAGAAAATGAATATCAACGATTTAATGAAACAAGCGCAGGACATGCAAAACAAAATGCAAAAAATGCAAGAAGATATGGCCAATGCCGAAGTCAAGGGCGAAGCCGGGGCAGGACTGGTTTCTGTGGTGATGACTGGTCGTCACGATGTTAAGCGTGTGCATATCGACGAAAGTTTGTTAAAAGAAGACAAGGAAATGTTGGAAGATTTATTAGCAGCAGCAGTGAATGATGCTGTAAGAAAAGTGGAGGCACAAAGCCGCGATCAAATGTCAAAAATGACAGCGGGAATGGGGCTTCCACCGGGATTCAAAATGCCGTTTTGATTCCCAAAGGGAGAGAGAATATCAATTCCCCTTGAAAAGGGAATTGGCTCCTCACTTTGAAAAAGGGATGCGGGGGAGGGATTTAAGATGGTTGGTTGTATGAAAATTTTAAATCCCCCCCTTTTTCAAAGTGGGGAACAAAAGCGGTGCAATTTTTACTTAATTTGGAAACCAAATGTTCAGTCCACTAATCGATGAATTAATGTCAGCTTTCCGCTGTTTACCTGGCGTCGGTCCCAAATCCGCGCAGAGAATGGCGTTGCATTTGTTGGAGCGCAATCGTGAAGGCGCGTCGCGTTTGTCGGTGGCTTTGCAAGCAGCGGTTGAGGGGGTTGGGCAGTGTGAGCGTTGCCATACCTTAACGGAACAAAAGCTCTGTGGAATTTGCAGTAATCAACGTCGTGATGATGCTTTGTTGTGTGTAGTAGAAACACCTGCGGACATTTTGGCGATTGAGCAAGCGGGAACTTATCAAGGAAAATATTTTGTGTTACACGGGCATTTATCGCCGATTGATGGAATTGGTCCGCAAGATATTGGTGTGGATGCGTTATTACAATTATTGCAACGCGAACCGATTCGTGAAGTTATTTTAGCGACTAATCCCACAGTAGAAGGTGAAGCAACTGCCTATTACATCAGTGAACGTGCAAAGCCATTAAATGTTGCTGTCACTCGTATCGCACACGGTGTGCCTTTGGGTGGTGAATTGGAGTTTATTGATGGTGGCACTTTGGCTCACGCTTTTTCTTCACGCAGAAGTTTGTAATGAATTTAATCTCAACAGAACCTGTCTGGATTAACACAGCAGAAGAATTAGCCGAATTTTGTGCAAAGTGGCAACAACAAGCGGCGATTGCGATTGATACAGAATTTATGCGCAGTGACACTTTTTATCCAAAAGTGGGCTTGCTGCAAATTGGTGATGGTAAAGGCTGTTATTTAATTGATCCGTTAACTATGACGGAATTACAGCCGCTGCGCGATTTGCTAGTCAATCCGCAAGTGACTAAAGTTTTACATTCCTGTTCAGAAGATTTGGAAGTGTTTCAAACCTGGTTGGATGTTGTTCCTGCGCCAATTTTCGATACGCAAATTGCGGCGGCATTTGCCGGTTTGGGTTACAGTTTGAGTTATGCCAATCTGGTTAAATTATTGTTGAATACGGAAATTCCCAAAGATGAAACCCGTTCCGATTGGTTGCAACGTCCTTTATCAATGGCGCAATTAAAATATGCAGCACTGGATGTGGCGCATATGTTAATCGTTTATGGAAAGTTATTGGTGCAATTAAAATCATCCGGGCGCTTGGCTTGGGTAAAATCCGATTGTGCTGATTTGGTGATTAAAGCAAACACTCAACCGGATTATGCGGTCGCCTACAAAGATGTGGGTTTAGCCTGGAAATTGCGGCCACAAGAATTATTTATTTTGCGTGAGTTGGCTGTTTGGCGAGAAGAACAATCGCGTGAGCGAAATATTCCACGCAATCGTTTGATTAAAGAAGCTGCCATGTGGGAAATCGCTCGTAAAAAACCCGATTCGCTGGCCATATTGGAAAAAATTGAAGATCTTCCGTCAAAAACCTTACGCAATGATGCCGAATTTCTATTGAATTTGGTAAAGCGTGGTTTGGCTTCATCCGCTGATCAATGGCCACAACGACTGGAACCTCCATTATCGCCGGAACAGGGGCCAGTGATTAAAGCCATGAAAGAAGCGGTACGTGAAATTGCAGAACAACATCAATTGCCAACCGAAATTTTAATTCGTAAAAAAGATTATGAATTTATTGTGCGTTCGAAAATGCATTCCTCAGAATTCAAGCTGCCGGAAAGATTAAGGGGTTGGCGGTTTAATTTGATTGGTGAGAAATTGTTGGAATTGGTCAATTTAAATCCTCCCTCACAATAACCCTCTCCCTTGCTAAGGGGGGAGGTTAGGAGGGTGAAATTTATTAATTGGAAAAATCATGAAACTCATTACACAAATATATCGCAGTGCAAAAGAAGAGGGCATGTACCTCTATGTTAAAAAAGAAGAAGGGTTAACCAAGGTTCCTGAACCTTTGCTGGCACTTTTCGGAAAACCTGAGCCTGCGATGGTATTGGTATTAACGCCGGAAAAAAAATTGGCGCATGCCAATGTTCATGCAGTCATGGCTTTGATTGAGGAAAACGGCTTTTATTTGCAATTGCCTCCACGAGATCAGATTGATCTGGAAGCAAAAGAAATTCGTGCAAAGAATGAAAAATTATCCGGGCAATAGTTGAATGGCACAACAGGTTTTTTGGTATCAAAAATCCTTGCAGGAAATGACGCAAGAAGAATTTGAAGCTGTCTGTGACGGTTGTGGAAAGTGCTGCTTACATAAACTGGAAGACGAAGATACGGGGGATGTGTTTTACACCAAAGTCGCTTGTCGTTTTCTGGATCACAACACTTGTCGTTGTCAGTCTTATGAAACGCGAGTACAAAAAGTTCCTGGTTGTGTTGTTCTCACACCCGCAACAGTTGCAGAGACTTATTGGTTACCGGAAACTTGTGCCTATCGTTTATTGGATGAAGGTTTACCACTGTTTGATTGGCATCCGCTGGTATCAGGCGATCCTGATTCTGTTCATAGAGCAGCTATGTCGGTTGCCAATAAAGTGATTGCAGAAGAAAATGTTGATACTGATGATTTGGAAGACTATGTTATTCGTTGGGTTTAAAAAATTAATTTTGTAAATTGAGATCAAACATGCATTGGGAAAATTTAACAGACTATTATTCGGCATGGGCTGTCTATTTGCTGGGGGCAACGGGTTGCATTTTGGCAGCATGGCTATTGTTTCGTCGCCTGCCTCGCGCATTCGTTCATTTTTTTATTATTACGTTGATGGTGTTGCTATTCACTCCTTATGCAATAGATTCCAAAACCATGATTCTGGCGCCGGGTATAGTGTGCCTCGGTTATGGTTTGATTATTGATGGGTTTACTGCAGTAAAACCTGTTTTGAAAACTATGGTACTTTTTTGGACTATTGCCATGGTGCTTTCGTTGGTTTACCAATTACTGACTCGTCATAAACTGGTCAGGGATCAACAAGATAATTCTGAAAGGTCTGATCAAGACGTTCATCCAAACCGCAATAACTCTGAGCCAATCAAGCAAGAGCCGATTGAGCCTACCATTAATCTGCATCAAATCGAATTGAGTGAACCGGCGATTCGCGCTGAACGTTAGCCCCTGATCAATGGCGAAAATTGAGTCAGCTGCTATAACTTACTAAAGTGTTATAGCCGCTAATGGCTCTAATTTCATTGGGGTTTGGGATGAGCAAATTGCCCTCGGCAAAAATTCGAATAGTTGGCAGTATTGTCATTGTTTTGGCGTATTTTTTATCAATTGCTGTAGGCGCTGATCCGGCAAAACATTCTGATGTGCGTGTTGTCATTGATATTTCGGGCAGTATGAAAAAAACTGACCCGAATAATTTACGTAAACCTGCTGTCGATTTAATCCTGCGGCTTCTACCCGATAAGAGCAAAGCCAGCATTTGGACTTTTGGTCAGTCGGTCAACATGTTGGTTCCCCACAGAATAGTGGACGAGGCTTGGAGAAAGGAAGCTGTTAGTAAAGCAGATGCCATTAATTCAATTGCACTCTATACCAATATTGGGGCTGCTCTGGAAAAAGCGGCGGCGATAAAGTCCGATCCTGCTTATCAAACCCATATCATTTTATTAACTGATGGTGTGGTGGATATTAATCCGGAAGCGGTTGTGAATATGAAAGAACGCAGCCGTATATTGAAAGAAATTCTTCCTGGGATTAAAACTGCGAATTATAAAATCCATACCATCTCACTCTCTGATGCGGCTGATCAGGAGTTAATGAAAAAGTTGGCTGTTGGCACAGATGCGGTCAATCAGGTTGCACAAAATGCTGATGAATTGATGAGCGCCTTTTTGCGAATTTTTGATCAGGCTGTTCCTGCCGAAAAGGTACCACTGGATGAAGAAGGTTTTCTGGTGGATTCAAGTGTTAAAGAATTTACAGCATTGATTTTTCGAAAAGATGATCTTGAAAAAACAGTGATTGCTGATCCCAACGGAAAAACCTATGAATCAACGGATCCGCAAAATAATGTTAATTGGTATCGCGCTAAAAATTACGATTTGATTACGGTAGAGCTACCGCCTGCCGGAAAATGGAAAGTGGTAACACCAATGGCACAGAATAGTCGTGTCACAGTCGTGAGTAATTTGTCTTTACAAGTCAATCCCTCTGCTAATAATTTAAAACGCAATCAGGCATTGTCTTTGACTTATCAGTTTACCGAAGCAGGCAACACTATCACCAAACCGGAATTTCTCAGTTTGTTATCTGCGGATGTTCTGGTTGCCCATCATGGCGATCAGGCTTATCGTCAGGAGACTATCAATCAGGACATAATCCCTGAAAATGGTAGATTTAATTATGCATTGGACGGTATAGCAGAAGCAGGGGACTATGAACTCAAATTAACTATCGATGGAAAAACATTTCGTCGGGAATTCACGCACCATTTCAGCGTTGTTGATCAAAATTTTCGTTTGGAAAAAAGTCTGAAAGAAGAACAGGGTAAAAAAACTTACTCCTATAAAGTCACCGCCGATCTTGATCTGGTTGATCCGCAAAAAACCACAGCCAAAGTGGTAATTAAAAACTCCCAAAAAAACGATATGATGAAAGAATTAAGTATCATAGATAAGGATCATTGGGAATTGAATTTCACCCCGGTACAAACAGCCAAATATACAGTCAGTTTTGAAATGAGTGGTTCAGGTTTGGATGGTACATCTATCCAGGAAACCCTGTTGGCCGAAGAATTTTATTTCCCTGATGAAGAAACTGTCAAAGCCGACGAAGCAGCAAAAGCTGTTGAGGAAGAAGCAAAACAAAAAGTTGATGAAGAAATTGAAGAAGACCCAAAACAATTCAATGACAATAAAAAAGAAGAACCCAAGCCAGAAGTAAAAGATGAAGAAGCACCATGGATTTTATATGCGGTTATAGCAGCGTCCAACATCCTGCTGGTTGGCCTAGGATATTTGGCTTACCGTTTGTTATTGGGTAAAAAAGGTAGCAGTGATATAGATGAAATAGAAAAGACCTTGAATATGGATATTAAAAATATAAAAACAGGCGCACCCGAAGAATCAAAAATGATTATCGATGTTTCAGAAGAAAGTGAAGCGCACATCCCCATTAATGACATGCCAAAATCAGATGATGAAAAAATGGCAGAAAATTTATTTCCGCTAGACAGCTTGGATGAATCAGACGATAAAAAATCCTGATTGAATTTTTCACGCACTCAACAGTCATAACCTTATGCGTCTACTGACTTTGGAGTAAGTAAATATTTATAGTACACATAAAAAATTTCAAATGGTTTACTATTCACTATCCATCTAATCTTTCATTAACAATCAAAGCTGGAGAAGAATATGAAAATTGATATAGGTATTCCTGAAACAGAGCGTCTTGCCATTGCGCAAGGGTTATCCCATTTATTGGCCGACACCTACACACTTTACCTGAAAACTCACAACTTTCATTGGAATGTTACAGGGCCCATGTTTCAGACATTGCATCTAATGTTTGAAACACAATACAACGAATTGGCACTGGCCGTTGATTTGATTGCCGAACGTATTCGCTCGTTAGGTGCTCCTGCTCCCGGTACTTACAAACAATACGCTCAACTTAGCAGTATTAAAGAGGAAGAGGGTGTTCCCAAGGCGCAGGACATGATTCGTTTGTTGGTCGAAGGGCAAGAAGCGGTGGTTAGAACCGCCAGATCTTTGTATCCGGTGGTTGAATCTGCAGGCGATGAAGCAACGGCTGATCTATTAACACAGCGTATTCAACTTCATGAAAAAACGGCTTGGATGTTGCGCAGTATGTTGGAGTAGAAATGCGACATGGGTTGCTCTTTAGCACATCATAGGCATAGTATTCGCTATGGTTTGATGAAGAGAATTTTTTATGGGAACTGCGATTTTAGTGTTATTTATTGTCTGCGCTATTTATGTTCAGCTGCGAGGGAAAGTTCAGCATGAATTGTTTTCCCGTAAAATTACCGATCATGCTAATTTCCTTGCACCTGTGAATTGCCTTTTTTATGCCTTCTCAAAAAAAGGCAATTCTGTATTTATAAATCCCGATGAATTTCCCGAGTTAAAACTATTACAAGATAATTGGCAACTCATCCGTCATGAAGCTTTGAATCTTAATTCTGCTGCACAGATTAAAGCCTCTGAAGATTTGGATGATCTTGGATTTAATTCTTTTTTCAGAACTGGGTGGAAACGATTTTATCTAAAGTGGTATGGCGCCAATTTAAAATCTGCCGAGCAACTTTGTCCCAACACTATCAAATTATTGAATCAAATTCCGTCAATAAAAGGCGCGATGTTTACTATGTTGCCACCGGGGGCGAAATTGGTCAGGCACCGTGACCCTTACGCAGGTTCTTTGCGTTATCACTTGGGATTGGTCACTCCCAATTCGGATGACTGTTATATTTCAGTGGATGGTAATCGCTATTCATGGCGGGATGGGGAAGCCGTTGTGTTTGACGAAACCTACATTCACTATGCCGAAAATCAAACGGATACCAACCGCATTATTTTATTTGTGGACGTAAAACGTCCGGTGAATTTCTTTTTGATTGATTGGATCAACGAAATTTTTTCCCGCGTTGTTATAGCCGCAACTGCCACAAAAAATATCAAAGGCGATAAAGTGGGTCTGCTTAACCAAGCCTTTCGTTATTTATATCAAGTTCGTGTTCTGGGTAAAAAAATTAAAATCTTTAACCGGCCGCTGTATTACGTTTTGCAGTATGGTTTGTATATCGGATTGATTTATTGGATTTTCTTTTAGCTATAGTCATTAGATTAGGTTTGTATTTTTGGTTAACTTACTGATTTGAAACAAAAAATCGTGTTTTCGCCAAAAAACTTTTCCTTGACACCCCTGTCTGACCTACATAAAATGCGCGCCACCTCAGACAGGGCTGTCACTGGATTTTGGGGCTATAGCTCAGCTGGGAGAGCGCTTGCATGGCATGCAAGAGGTCAGCGGTTCGATCCCGCTTAGCTCCACCAAATTAAAAACCCGCTTATCGCAAGATAAGCGGGTTTTTTGTTTCTGCTGCAAGATTTTGTTCTGTATATATCCTGGTTACTCTTTATACTCATATCCATCATGTATATGTAGGGGATAAGACTATGGTTCAAACAACCGTTTTTAAAAGTAATACTTCTCAAGCTGTAAGGTTACCAAAAGATGTTGCACTGCCGGAAAACATAAAGCTGGTTGATGTAGTGGCTGTTGGCAATAAACGCATTATCAGCCCGGCAGGTACTGCTTGGGATGAATGGTTTGAGAATGGTTCTGTATCGGATGATTTTATGGTTGACAGGGCACAACCTGAGGCACAGGCCAGAGAGCCATTTAATGATTAAATATATGCTTGATACGGATACCTGCATCTACACCATCAAAACCTGCCCACCTTAAAAGACTTTTTAATGCACGCATAGGTCAGATGTGTATTTCTTCTGTAACTTGGGGCGAGTTAATTTGTGGTGCCGAAAAATCTGCATCAGTAGAAAGAAATTTGGATCAGCTGCAAGGGTTTGCCGCCCGACTTGAAATTTTCCACTTCGGCGAACATGAAGCTCGACAATTTGGACAAATAAAAGCTGAGTTGGAATTAGCCGGGCAATCAATTGGCTCATACGACATGATGATTGCAGGCCATGTACGTAGCCTTGGATTAGTGCTAGTTACCAACAGCCAACGCGAATTTAAAAAAGTGAAAGGGTTACGTTTGGAAAATTGGATTAAATTTAAGGTATAAAGTTAAAAAACCGATTGTCGTGAGATAAGCCAGTTTTTGTTTGTTGGTAGGGCCCTATTAGCGCTCAAACTATTTAATAATTTTGACTATAAAAATAATTGTTGAGTTATTGTAGATTGGTTGTTTTGTTTGATGATTATTACAGCCTGCTTTGCAAGGAAATTACATGATTACTGAAGCTGGAAAGACATTAAGTGATTCGAAAAAATCTACACAGAATAATTCGGGTGCATTCACCAATAATGATCTTGCAGTAAAAAATAAATCTGCAGTCAATATTCAACTTGCCATT
>CAZICR010000081.1:0-10573 GCA_964537795.1 uncultured Cellvibrionaceae bacterium
GATAAAGCAACAAAATATATTTCATTCCATAAAACGAAAATCGCTCCCACATTTCCGTAGCAAAGCAAACATAAAGTCCTTTTGGGTGCCCCAGGAATTCGTTGTTGGATTTTGACATAGCAAGCTTCTTGAAAGTGATTGAACAAACCTCAATCGCCCCACGATCAATTCAACAGAAATCAATCGCAATTCGATTAACCAACTTCAAAATCTGTCGGCCCAAACCGACAGATTTGAATATTCAAAAGAATTCAAGTATTAGAATTTTAAATTGACACCGACAAAACCAGCACGACCCACAGGGTCATAAGTAGCAGGATATGTATTACCACTGTTCTCGGCAGTACCACCATATTCATTACCTACAACAGGCGGCTCTTTGTCGAGCAGATTGTAAATACCTGTACGAACTTCGATGACATCACTGACTTGGTAACTGGCGAATAAATCAAAATAGCTGTAATCAGGAATGGTCACTACAGCATAATCTCCTGCAGATGCAGCACCCAAAGCAACTGCGTCTTGTGTGAGTTCATCAATGTACTGCCAGCGTAATGAGACGGACAACTTATCCAACGTCCAGCTTGTGGTTTGAATAAAACGCAACTCTGGATCAGGGCGGGTACAACTATCACCAACTAACCCCACACAATCAACAACCGGGAAGAGCGAAGCGTCCTGTTGTTTATTTTGCATCACTTTTACCGCATTGAATTCAAGACCAAGAGAACCGAATTGATTCAAATTAATATCGTAATTGATGACTAAATCCCAACCTTTTGTATGTTTCAAACCCGCGTTTACTGAAGAAGCATCAATCCCTGTTTCTGTACCCGACAGCAAACTTCCAGTCAAAGGACTTCGATAAATTCTTGAGCAGAAAAAACCATTGGCATCTTTCTCAATCAGATAACAGGCATCAAGGATATTTTGTTCAGCGAGAGCAAGAATAACGTTTTCAATTTCGATGTCGTAATAATCAAGCGACAATGTCAACGGAATCGATGCAGGTGTGAAAACAAATCCAACAGTTAGAGTATCGGCTTCCTCAGGTTCGAGGGTTGGATTTCCTCCTACATAATTATTTGTTTGTCCGGCTTGAATACTGTTAAAGGCTCCAACATTACCAGCAGGAACACCAGTTTGTTCACACAAGGTCACTAATGATGGATCACTCAAGGCTGATGCTTCTGCACAATAGTCAATATTCAAGTCACCGGTTGCAGATGTTTTGGGCAAACCAATTTCCCTTAAATTGGGAGCTCGCACCGCATGTTGAAAAAGCGTGCGAAATCGAACGGCATCGTTAATAGCCCATTCACCGCCGAATTTATAACTGGTATTGTCAAATTGGTTGGTATAAGTCTGCCCAATCACAACATTGTTATCGTAGTCCGATTGCCGCACTGCAGCTTCCAAAGCCACGGTTTTGGCAAATCTAACGCCTTCCAACACAGGCACTCTGATTTCAGCAAAATATTCCTGAACATTTACACTCGCATCGACCGGAGAGCTACCACCGAAACCCACTGCATTAGCGTTAGCATAATTTTGATCCGGCATATTTTGCGCGTCTTCTTCACGATGCTCAAAACCTAAAGCAAATTTAACAGGATTGATTGCTGATGGAAGAGTGAAACTAATTGGACCTGTAATGCTGCCGCCAGCAACCAGTTGGTTGGTACGATTATTTTCATTTAAATTAAATCGAATGAATTTTGCCATCTCTGGCGTAATCGTATTCGGACCAAAATAATTAACCGGCACGCATCCACCAGAGTTGTCCTGACAGACAATCTCGCCGGTAACAGGGTCAGTTATTGCGAGCATGCCTTGTTGTGATTTGGCATAGTCGACGTCGTTGATAAAATTTTGAGCGCGCGCGGTGTGACCCTTTTGCGCAAATATTTCCCAATCAAATTCGTCGAATACTATACCCCTTAAGCCTGTGACGAATTGAAAGGTGGTGTTTTCGTAGAGTGAATCACGTGTACCCAATTCAGTCAGGCGGCGACCAAATTCTATATTGACCAAGCCATCATTCTGTGCGGCACCTCTCTCGACCGAATCCAGTTCAGTGAATATAGCGCGCGCTTGCGATGTTAAAAACGGGTTATCAATATTCAGTGAATAAGGAAAAAAGAAAGTGCCCGTCGGAGCTTGAATAGTATCAACACGATTGTTAGCAAAACTCAGACGAGAAAAAAATTCAGTGTTGTCGGTAAATTTGTAATTACCTACCAGGGTAGCAACATATTTTTCTTGTGGAGTAACCAACAAATTATATGGATTAAAGTTAAACGCTTGCGCATCGGTTGTTAAATTTCCAGAATTGTCAAATTGAAGCGGATCATCCGAACCAGCACCCAATGAGGGGATATTTACACTGGTATAAACAGTTCCGTTAGGATGTGTACCACTACCACCTGGTTTCAATAAATTATTGAGAGAAAACTCAGAGAACTTGCGATCTCCCTGATAGAGTGCCTCTTGTTTGCTATAAGATAAACTCGCAACAATATTGCCTTTACCTTCATCTATATTGCCGCCGAATGTAATGCTGAGATCATCTCGTTGGGCATCACGTTCAAATGACGAATGTTTTGAAAAATCGACTTCAACACCGCTAAAATCTTTTTTCATTACGAAGTTAACAACGCCACCGATTGCATCGGAACCGTACACGGCTGACGCACCACCTGTAACCACTTCAACACGTTCGATCAAGGCCGTCGGTATCATCGCGAGATCAACAAATCCTTGATAATCATAAGGTGTGAAGCGCTTACCATCGACCAGAACCAGCGTACGCTCTTCACCCAAATTACGTAAATCGATAGTTGCACCACCATCATTACCATTGTTGGTATTCCCCCCGACCGCGGCGACGAAGCGTGGGTCGTCGCGCAAAAATTCTTCCGGGTTAACCGTATTGGTCATTTTCAAGTCGGCGGCAGAAACAATTGCAATTGGACTGTTTGACGTGAGGTCAGGCCTCTTTATACGTGAACCAGTGACAACAAGTTCTTCAGCTTCGTCATCGGAGCCAGCTTCCTGAGCCGCTAATGGCAAAGAAAACACGAGGCTACTTGACAGACAGAATGTAATTACCTTGGTAAATAGCATTGATTTCAGTCGTTGATTTTTCATATCCACCTCTTTGATTAACCGGTTAATAGACTCATTTTTGATCGCAGAAATTAAACAACATTTGAACTTTGGAAATAGAAACTGCGTTTTTTATGCCAAGTTATACGCGTTTAGCATTTCTAATGAAAAAAATGTGACCTGATAGGTTCAATCAGGTGAAAATGAATAAATCAAGTTTAGTATTCAATTTTATTTCCTAAGATGCAGCCTGAAATCGACTGCCCTTCCAGTGAATCTGACTTTTTTTAAAAATCTTTTACCTGAAGTCAATTTGTACGCACCAGAATCTGACGCTGATGTGCACACAATTTCTATAGTTTCACTCTAAAAGTGCAAAAAGGAAATGACTGGCATCCAAAGTGATATTCAGGTTCATTGCTGATTCCTGATATAGATTTATTAGATAACATAAGGATGCACAAAAAACAGTATAAAGTTGGGCGCAAAAATCAGCAGATCACGGTTCGAACCACCACTACATAGAAGCCACCAAAACACTAATCCGAAGTAAAAAAAGACTCTCACGCCTTGTTACAAAACCTTGTAAGCTGCCATCCGCAAATTACTCTCCACACAGAAGTGAATATCTATGAAAATATTACCCAAAATTGGAGTTGATGACATTCAACTCGGAATGAATAAAAGCCAGGTACAAAAAATTTTAGGAAAGCCGGATCATTTGGAAAAAGATTCAGATGAAGAACGCTGGGAGTTTGATGCTGGAATCGAATTAGGGTTTGGAAAAGAAGATTTATATCTCTTGGGATCTATTACTGTTTTTGATGAGTCTGCAACACTGGATTCACAAGCTATCATTGGTATGAGTGAAGAAAATTTCCTTACATATTTTCCACATTTTCTACTAGACGAAGATTTTGAAGAAAATGGAAGAAGTTATGACTCGGAGCAGTACCAGATATTGGCTTGGGTGCATGAAGGGATAGTCGCTAATGTCACCGTATTTCCTGAATATGAAAGTACAGGTCAAATCCCAATTTGGCCAAAATCAAAAGGTTCTTAATAAAATGTCTTAGGATATCTATAATCCGTCTGCAGTATTTTTTGAATAACTGTCGAAACCCGTCAGAACCAAACGACTATTCGAACCATTCATTCGTTGTCAGGATCCAGCATGTCACAACCGACTCCCAGTTACAGTATTTCTACCACTGAGTTTATTATTTTAATTGCCTTTCTCATGTCAGTTATTGCCATTTCTATTGATGCCCTATTGCCGGCACTGGGTGTGATACGTCAGGACTTGATGATTGAACAAGCCAATCAAGCTCAATTATTAGTCAGCGCCATATTCCTCGGAATGGCAATAGGTCAATTAATTGCCGGGCCACTGTCGGATGCTACCGGTCGCAAGAAAATTCTTTACATTGGCATCGGCCTGTTTTTAATCGGCAGTGTTATTTGTTTTTTGGCTGAAGATCTCAACACTATTTTGATCGGGCGATTTATTCAAGGTCTTGGTGTTTCCGGGCCTTATGTGTCCGCCATGTCTATTGTTCGCGATCAATATTCCGGAAGCCAAATGGCGAAAATAATGTCTATTGTTATGTTGATTTTTATGGGTGTGCCGGCAATTGCACCTTCACTCGGACAAGGTATTTTATTAATTGCTGATTGGCGAAGCATTTTTATTTTTTATATAGTTTATGCAGTTATCATCTGCACCTGGATTTTTCTCAGACTGGAAGAAAGTTTGCCAAAAGAAAAACGCATTGCTTTTTCGGTTACCAGTTTTGCTGCTGGCTTTAAGGAAGTGCTGACGAATCGTGTCACACTCGGCTATACCATGAGTATGGGATTATTCTTTGGCAGTATGATTGGTTATCTGAATTCATCACAACAAATATTTCAGGTACAGTTTAATACTGGAAAAATGTTCACTGTTTATTTTGGATTGCTGGCTCTGGCATTTGGCGCTTCATCTTTGGCTAATTCTTTTGTTGTAGTAAAACTGGGCATGCAAAGAATATGTAATGCGGCAGTCAAAGTCATGATTGCTGCTTCTGCCGTATTTTTATTACTGCATAATTTTATAGCAATTGAATTATGGATGTTTTTAATTTTCGCCGGACTAATATTTTTCTGTTTCGGATTTATATTCGGTAACATCAATGCAATCGCAATGGAACCTATGGGTCATGTTGCCGGCATTGCATCTGCAATTATCGGATCAGTGTCCTCAATTATTGCATTGGTAATTGGCACCGCCATAGGCCAAGCTTATGACAACACATTGATTCCTGTCACTTGGGGATTTTTAATTTTATCCAGCCTTGCTTACGTCATAATGCAACTGAGTAAAAATAAAACGCCTGTAATAAATCAAGAAGAACCTGCATGTTAACTGTTAAAACTAACAAAATAAAAGAGGCTTAACATGCATCCTGATATTGAAAACTACAACGACAAACAAGCGCCCGAAGATCAGGCAATCTGTAAAATTTTGGCACAGGAAATTGATAAAAATCTTCCTGAAGCAGAAAGCAAAATTTGGCACGCCCACCCAGTCTGGTTTTTAGACGGCAACCCAATTGTTGGATACAGCAAACTAAAACAATCTGTCCGCCTCCTTTTCTGGAGCGGACAATCCTTTGAAGAAGAAAGCCTACAAAACGAAGGCAGCTTCAAAGCCGCCGAAGCGAGATACACCAACACTACACAAATAAATCTCAAAGATTTAAAACGCTGGCTAAAAAAATCCCGTGAAATCCAATGGGATTACAAAAATATAGTGCGTCGCAAGGGGCAGTTGGAGCGATTGAAGTGAACACTGGAAATTTCTATTAACTTTTACTCTAACAATGGAGTCATTGTTTAACCTTTGACTTCCTTTCCTGCAACAAATGTTCTTCTTGCAGCGCTTGCCCTCACATAATCATCATCCTCACCTTCAAGTATTGTGTCCGATACTCCGGTGCCATCTTCCCTGCCTACGCAGGGATGACTAATAGCAGAAAATAGGATGAGGATGTGAGCACCATCAACGAACTGATGGCTTTGGTTTTGGTTTATTGGCCGCAGGTTTGGCAGAAAACGATTTTGATGGTTTTTGTTCGGTTGTTTTTGTATTGCGTTGACTGTTGGTTTTTGATGATTGCGGTTTGCCGGAGTTTTGTGGCTTACCTGAACCCTGTGACTTTCCGGAAGTTTGTGGCTTGCTGCCATTTCTGGGTTTTGCACCGAGTTTTGGTGCTGGCTTTCCGGGGCGCCCACCGAGTGTTGTTCTATGGCCTAATTTAATTGGTTCTGCTTTCGCATTGGGGTCAGGTTCAAAACCGGGGATTATTGATTTTGGAATCGGGTTTTTAATTAATTTTTCAATGTCACGTAAAAATTCCTGTTCATCAACACAGACTAAAGATACAGCTTCGCCTTCTGCTTCTGCCCTGCCCGTGCGGCCAATTCTATGCACGTAATCTTCAGGCACGTTAGGTAATTCAAAATTTACAACATGCGGCAATTTATCAATGTCAATTCCTCTTGCCGCCACATCGGTCGCAACCAAAGCACGAATGCTGCCTGATTTAAAATCAGCCAAAGCTTTAGTCCTTGCGCCCTGGCTTTTATTGCCGTGAATAGCGGCTGCAGAAATGCCATCCTGAATCAATTGTTCGGTTAATTTATTCGCACCATGTTTAGTGCGGGTAAAAACCAATACTTGTTTCCAATCACCTTTACGAATTAAATGTGATAGTAATTCACGCTTGCGATTGCGATCAACCGGATGCACACGTTGTTCAATGAGTTCAGATGTTGTATTACGTTTTGCTACTTCTATTAACACTGGCGAATTCAATAATTTGTCAGCGAGTGTTTTGATTTCATCAGAAAAAGTAGCTGAGAAAAGTAAATTTTGTCTTTGTTTTGGTAAAAGAGCCATGACTTTCTTGATGTCGTGAATAAAACCCATATCGAGCATGCGATCAGCTTCATCCAATACAAAAATTTCAATAGTGTTAATTACCACAGCATTTTGGTTGATCAAATCCAGAAGGCGTCCCGGTGTTGCCACTAAAATATCGACACCCGCACGTAAATGCATCATCTGTGGATTAATACTGACACCACCAAAAACCACTTGCGAACGCAACGCAAGATGTTTGCCATAAGTACGCACACTGTCGTGCACTTGCGCAGCCAGTTCACGTGTAGGCGTTAAAATTAAAGCACGCACAGGCCTACGGCCATTGGCTAATTTGGTTGCAGGTTTTTGTTGTAATAATTGCAATAAAGGTAAAGTAAAACCGGCAGTTTTTCCGGTACCGGTTTGTGCACCTGCCAGAATATCTTTACCGGATAAAATAACCGGTATGGCTTTTTGTTGAATGGGAGTTGGAGCGGTGTAACCTTTTTCTGACAGGGCTTTTAAAATTTCGGGGGACAAAGCTAATTGATCAAATGACATAATGACTCGCGATAAGGATGAATGGGCGAGGTCATTGAGATTTTAATGTTACCGACCTCTGGCAACGGGGCGCATACTAACGGGATTGAGGGAAAATATCATCTATTTGTTTGCGCAAATACTCATAACGAGCATATTGGGCATCTTGCCGATCAATACTACTGACACGCTGTAATGCTTTTCGGCTGATGGATTCATACAGTTTTTTATCTCCACCTTCTTTAATTTCAGCAACAACTGCCTGAATTAAATTGAGATTCAAACCGAGGTGACTGGGAAATACACCAACAGCATTACGGAATACCTTAATCGCATCACGATAACGTTTTTGTTCATAAAAGCCTATGCCGTTTTTGGTCATATAAGCGGCGCGTTCACGCCCTTGTGTACTGCGTGGATTTTCCGACATAGCATCCACTTTTTCCAAAACATCAGCATCATTTTTATGCCTTTCTGAAAGCTCGTGTAAAATTTGATTGGCTTTATTTTTGTTACCCGACTTAATCAATGTTTTGACCAAATCCAATTGAGCTTCAGGGTTAATATTCTCTTTATTTTGCTCAACAAGACTTAAAGCTTTTGTTAAATATTCTTTTGCCTCATCGATTTTTTTCTGATTCAGCAAAGCTCGCGATTTTAGTGAATTGGATTGTGCATCCGCACTGGTATTAAAGTAAGGTTTTTTTTGCAATCGCCCAAGAATTTCAAAGCTTTCTTTTACGTATTGATCGGCTATGGCCGCTGGTTGATCAGCAGCTAGTTCGGTTAACTCATTTGCCAAATTGAAATAATCGTCCCCTGATTCATAACAGGAGTTTTTAGCAACACGAATAGCCTGACGACTGGCATTCAACAATGCCTCTGTATCATCATTTAATTTTGCTAAATCGGCCAATCGTCGTTGACGCATAACAGACTTTGGTGAAATATTGGCAGCTTCCTGCATAGATTCCTGCGCTCTCACTTGGTCACCAATTGCCAGATAAGTTTCTGACAACAAATCATGCGCCTCAACATAACGACGATCAGTATTGACTACCTCTTTAAGTTTCTGTTCCGCTTCTTCGTATTCCTTTTTGGCGACCAGTGTTTTACCCAAACCCAATTTAGCCCAAATTACTGGACGCTCGTTTAATACGCCACGATAAATATCTTCAGCTTGTTTAAAATTAAACAAACGCAAATTCATTTCTGCTTTGATTTGCAAACAAGAACTTCGGTAAGAGGTGTTGTCATTCAAACGCGCATCACAACTGATAATCGCTTTGGCATAATCTTTTTCATCTATTGCCTGTTTTATCTGAATTAATTCCTGATGTCGCAATACAACTTTATCCAGACGTGCTCTCAGTAAAGCAGTGGTAATAGGTTTGGTGACATAATCATCGGGGCGATATTCCAATGCACCTAGTACCATTTCACGCGATGATTCGGCAGTCACCATAACGAAAATACTGGTGTTATTTAATCGATTTCGAAAACGTAATTCTTCAAGGACTTGTTGACCATCCATTCCAGGACCGAGGTTATAATCACATAGCACCATATCAAAATGTGTAGTGCGACAAATTTCCATCGCCTGCTCGCCGTTTGCAACCACATCGACATCCTGAACACCGAACACTTTTAACATGCCGGAAAGCGCAACACGAATATCCGGCATATCATCGACAACCAGACATTTTTTGTGCGAGTAGAGTTTCACTATATCGATCTGGCGCATTACCTTAGATTTCTTTTTTAATCATGATTAAAAGCTTAGACCCGAATAACAGCTTCTGCATAGGCGCGAGCAACTTCCTGGGCAATAATCTCGGCTCCTGCTTTTAACTTGTCCATATCCTGGCAATAAGTCACACGAATACACTCGTGAATATGTGGCCAATCTTCAACAAGGCCAGGAAAAAAATGATGTCCGGACACAACCAACACACCACGCTGTTTTAGTCGTTGATAAAGTGTTTGGCTGGATACAGGTAGATCAGGAAACCATAACCACAAAAATATCGCACCTTCAGGTTTATGAATTCGATAAGTCAAGTTTGCCAAAGCCTGCTGAAAGCATTCAACCGCTTTTTTCATTCGTTGGTGATAAAAAGGAGCGATCAATTCTTTACTTAAGGATAAAAGCTGGCCTGTTTTTAATAGGCCTCGCAAAATTGCCGGCCCCATATTTCCTGTTGCCAAACTTAAAATCGTATTAGCTTTTGCAAAAGCTTTAATTACATCCGGATTAGCAATCACAATTCCCGTTCGCGCACCGGGCAAACCTAATTTGGAAAGACTAAGTACCAAAATGACATTGTCATTCCAGAAAGGATTGGCTTTTGAAAAAATAATATTCGGAAACGGAGTTCCGTAAGCGCCGTCAATAATCAAGGGAATCTGATGCGTTTTTGCAAGCTCATCCAGATGTTGCAACTCTTCGTCACCAATCACATTTCCTGTAGGATTGGTTGGGCGAGAAACACATAGTGCGGCCGTCGAGTCAGTAATCTTCAAGGCCGAGAAATCAACATGATATTTAAAAAAATTATTTTCCAGAATTTCAATTGAAGGTCTGGTAGCAGTAAAAAAATTGGCAGCAATGCCTAAATCACTGTAACCCAAATATTCCGGCGCTAAAGGAAATTGTATTTGTTTGAACCTATTATCAGAAAATTCGCCAGCGAGTAAATTAAATAAAACAAAAAATGCCGATTGACTGCCATTGGCCAAGGCAATATTCGCTGGGGTAATTGGCCAACCATATTCATTTTGAAATAGTTCAGCTATCTCGTCCAACAAACCAGAATCGCCTTGAGGCGGTTGATAAACACCTAAAAATTCTTCCGATAACACAGGATTCGCCAAAGTTTCTGTCAACACATTTGCAAATGCAGACTGCACTTCAGGAATAACAGCGGGATTTCCACCGCCCATAAAAATCATTTCTGGATTATTTAGCAAGGCATCACCCAAATAATCCATTATAGTGACTATGCCAGACAGATCACAAAT
>CAZICR010000082.1:0-10406 GCA_964537795.1 uncultured Cellvibrionaceae bacterium
TTATTTTGCGATCCAGGTTGACTCAACCAGCAACTTGTCTTTTTCAAATATCTTGCCTGAAAAAGTATCACCCGAATTCACTTTGCCAACACCTTTTGGTGTGCCCGTCATAATCAAGTCACCATCTTCCAGTGAAAGAAAGGTTTTTATTTCATCGAGCAGATTATAAGGTTTGTTTAACATGAGATCATAACCGGCCTGTTGAATCAGGTTTCCATTGATATAAAGCTCCATTCGTAAGTCCTGGACTTTTCCATCAAAACGAACAAATTCACTGAACACTGCTGATTTATCAAAGGCTTTTGCGCGCTCCCAAGGTAGGCCTTTGGTTTTTAATCTCGATTGAATTTCCCGTTTGGTCAAATCCAAACCAAAACCTACGGCGTGCAATTCACCTGATTGAATTAAAAAAGTGATTTCACTTTCATAGTGAATTTCATCTTGTTCATGAGTATACACATCATTCGAAATGGCTGAATTAGGTTTGATAAAAATTACAGGTTCAGTCGGTATTTCATTTTTTAGTTCTTCAATATGCTCGACATAATTCCTGCCAATGCAGATGATTTTGGATGGATAAATTCTCTGTCCGTTAAATTTTATGGAGTTCATAAGGGTCTTTGACGATTTGATGAGCTTGATTAATTTATAGGAATTATAAATTAATCAGAGACCTTTGCATTTTATATCCGAAAAAAAACCGGCTACAAAGGTAGCCGGTTTAGTCAAACAATCTGTCAATCTATTTCAAAGGATTATCAGTAAGCCGTTACATCCGATTTGCTGATATCGCAGCTTGCGGTATTCCAGAACTCACCTTGATTGGTTTGTTTGGCACCTGCTTGTTCTTGGGCTTTGGTGATGCCTGTTGCTTGTACGCACACTTGTGGGGAGCCGGTTTTGTAATTTTTGATGCGCATATTGCGGACTGTGGCTTTATCACCGTAGTTGCTGTTTAAACGTAATGCATAAGATTGACTGCCATCCGGTTTTGCAATTGGGCCTGTGATGTCAACTTTGTTTGCAATCAGGATGCGTGGGCCAGCGTTGTTTGTGCAGTTACCGCAAGAGGCCCAGAAGCGGCCTATGGTGCCATAAGTGGTGAAGCCATTGATGTTGATGGTGCTGCCTATGCCGTTATGTTGGAACACTTTGTCTTCAGCATGGCTGGCTGAGCCACCAATAATATTCATGACTTTTCCTGAACCGCCCAACATGGTGGCCGCGTCTTCACAGACATCTTCCCACACTACATTTTGCAATGTGCAGTTGCCTTTACAGTGAATTCCATCAGCGGCGCCGCCTGCTTTAATAGTGAGGTTCTTAATTGATGCGCCATCTGCAAGTGTTAATACTGGAGCCTGACCTTCATCTTGTCCGCCACAGGTTGTGCCTATGGAAACATTACCGCAATCTACGGATCCGGTTATAGTTGTTCCCGCTTTACAGGCACCGGTAGTTACCGAGCTGCTTGACGATTTTGAAGAAGAAACAACAGAACTTTTAGAAGAGCTGGATGATTTTGAAGAAGATGAAGTCGCTGCTGAAGAATTAATTGAACATTCATTGTTACCACCGGCTATGCGACTACCGAATGTGAGTTCGGAACAAACGAATGAACCGCTTAATACTTTATAGATAAACTGATCTGCACGACCAAAAGCAACATTGGTGGTGCTCGCCAGAGTACAGGTTTTACCTTCTTTACAAATGGTAGTCCAACCGGATGGGCGATTTGCTGCAAAGCTGTTTATTGCTACGCAGGTGAGTAATCCCAAAATCCAATATTTTAGTTTCATGATTGTGATCTCGTGTGTTGAGGCAACTGATAAAAGTGAGGGTGTTACCGATTATTTTTTTTGCCGATTTCATGTGCTGATTTATTGTAATTCTTACCTGGATTCACTCAGACAATCCAGTCGTCACATCCTATCATAAGTATTCTTTAAAAAAGTAAACCAGATCACTTATTGACGTTTGCGCAGATGCAACAAAGCGTTGTTTTGATCGATAACAAAATCGAACTTACCGAGAACATCGACCCCCAATAATCCGTCAAAGTGATTAAAGTTTTCCATTGGCAGATTGGCGAGCATATGTTTATTAAAGGTAACTTTATCGAGTGTGAAACTGTCCACAACAAATAAGAAGCTGTCTATGGTGCCACTGGCTGTATTGAGTTGAATGGGTTTGGACGATTTAATCAAGCCAGGGTTTTGTTGCAAAAAGCTTGAGGTAAGTCCGCTAATAGAAGCTCCCGTATCCAATAACAATTTTATTGGTTGACCGTCAACACTGACAGGAACCAGAAATTGATTGCCAAATCTCGTCAGGGAAATACTGATCTCATTTTCAGTTTGCGCCATCACTGTTTTGTCCGTCAGTTTTGCCAGTATAGCTTCGGCGCGTGAACGGGTTTCTGTTTGATTGGCTGCCATAAGTGCGTGATATTGCACTTGTTCTGTATCCTCTTTTTCTGAATAAATTTCAGCTAATTGCAAATGTAATTCGCCTGCATCAGGCGTGAGTTTAATCAGATCATGTAATTGTGAAATCAACCAGTCGCGGCTCTCGCCAAAAATGGTCGGATTGTTGGCGAGCTTGAGCAAATAACCGGACAAATAACTGATAGCCTCTTCAATTTTTTTTGCATCTGTTTCAGTCGTTATATAGCGAAACCAAAGGCTGATGGCTTCCTGATGTTGGCCCTGCTGTTCTAGAAGGCGTGCAAGCAGTAACAGTGCTTGGGTATCCGCAGGATTTTTTTGTAAAACAGAATTTAATAATTGAATAGCTGACGGGTATTCATTGTTGGCAATCAGGCGTTGGGCTTTTTCAAGTGGCGTTTGTTCGGGACTTTGATAGGTAACGGGTGCATTTGCCTCCGAAATTAGCATGAGTGTTTTTTCAGTATTTAGTCTTTCAGGTTCAGAGTAGTTTTCAGGATCCAGGGCAAGTTGTACTTGCCCAAGGGAATTATTCTGTGAGTGACGATATTCGCCGAGGTAATACCCAAGAATGAAGGTAAATGTAGCCAGTATCAGGGAGTATTTAAGCGTCATGGTCTGGGTTCTATGTGGTTTTGTTTTTTGGCGTTTGAATAAACAAAAAATTGTACAAGATACTAATGTTAAAAAATGGCGCGTATTTTATCCAATCATTTGTAGCGATCACATCTTTGGTTCATACTCAGTTAGCAAGATGCACCTTATTCGTGCATAGCCTAAGTCTAATTATAAAAACGATATTCTTGTTGTTCCTGCATTTTATAGCCATGACTAGTGGCATCGCGAGTTAAAAAATTACCGAGCAATGGAAAGACCATTTATTTGGGAAAAAATTCTCGAAACATTTCCCGAATAATTGCCCGAAAAATGGCAAGAAGCATCAACTTGTTCTATTTGATTAACAGCATTAAACCCGGCGCAGACTTTTGTATTGGTTTGCAAATAACACTGAATAAATGATTGAGGTTTGTATGTGTATTAAAAAATATGTAACTGGTTTATTTATATTTTTTCTGGCAACAACTGTATGGGCGCATGGATTAATGGAAAGCCCTGCGTCGCGTAACTGGTTTTGTGGTGCAGTGACCAAGCCGGATCATGTCATTAACGGTACTGCGCAATACCCTGTCTGTGGAACTGCATTTGCTTATGCGGCCAATCAACAGGCGGGTTACAGTTTTATGAGTGTGTTGAATCATCATCTGGGTGCATCGGCAATTCCGCCAAAAAATGTGTGTAGTGCCGACAGTGAAACCTGGAGCGGTGCAGTGACGCCTTGGGATGCTCCGATGGATTGGCCAACGAATCCCATGAGTGCGGGAAAACAGAATATTGTGTGGAATATCTCCTGGGGGCCGCACTTTAGTGACAGTATGGATTTTAAATATTGGATCACCAAACCCGGTTTTGTTTTTTCACCGACGAGAGCATTAAGCTGGAGTGATTTTGAATCAACGCCATTTTGTGTATTGAATTATAACGATGCAACACCTAACGCCAATCCTGATGTGATACCTGATCCCGCCGCAGCAAAATTCACTACCAAATGTACGGTTCCTGCTCGTAGCGGGCATCATGTTATTTATGGTGAGTGGGGACGCACGCCACCAACCTATGAACGTTTTCATGGTTGTATCGATGCAAATTTTGGTGGAGTCAGTAACCCGGTTGTTTCGCAAATTACAGCAACACCTTCCAATACCAGCGTCACTGGAGCAGGCACTATTTCATTCAGTGGATCAGCATCCCAAGGGACAAATTTAACTTACTTGTGGGCAGTTGAATCGTCGAATAATTCTCTGTATAGCTTCTCAAGTACTAATGCGGTTAACACCACACTCACTCTGCAGAATCCGCAAGCAGAAACATCATTTACTGTTCGTTTAACTGTTAGTAATGGTACTAACTCGAATAGTTCAACCATAACATTTACCCATATGCCAACTATCAGTTCCAGTTGGGTGGATATGGGTGCAGTGACAACAACTGCACAGACACTTGCAGTGGGTAGTCGCGTGAGTGTGCGTATGGTGAATTCAGCAGGTGTGGATACTTATTTCCCAAGTACACCACTCACGATTACATCCGCAAATTCAGGATCAACCGCTTGGCCTTATGCTTTGGCACAGGCCATCAACGCGCAGAATGGAAATATTCAGGTGGGAGTATTGGCAAATAATATAGTGACACCCGCACAACATGCGACTAACAATCGTATTTATGCAGTAGCGCCGACAAATTACACCAGCGCATTTTTGACTGTTGTGACAACAAGTTCTTCTTCCAGTATTTCTTCATCAAGATCCAGCAGTAGTCTGTCGAGTTCGCGTTCCAGTTCTTCGTCGCGTTCCAGTTCAATCAGTTCATCACGATCAAGTTCTGTATCAAGTTCGCGCTCAAGTTCAATCAGTTCATCTTCCCGTTCAAGTTCCTCCAGTTCAAGTGCGAGTGGTACAGCAAATTCATGTACTTATGTTGTAGTCAATGAATGGGCAACTGGATTCAATGCAGCTATTTACATAAAAAATAATCGCACGACAGCAGTGAACGGATGGTCTGTTGATTGGACTTATACAGATGCCAGCAGAGTGACTTCATTCTGGAGCGCAAAAGTGACAGGCAGTAATCCTTACAACGCAACTAATGAAAGCTACAACGGCAACATCGCACCAGGACAAACAGTACAATTTGGTTTCCTGGGATCCAAAACCAGCGGAGTTGCTGCTCAAGTTCCTGCGGTGACTGGTGCTGTTTGTAATTAATATGTCTTGATGGGAAATAAAAAACGCCGCAATATTTGCGGCGTTTTTTATTGTTGATCATTTTTTGGATCATTAATTATTGAATAGCCGTATTAGCGACAGGCTTAAACGGCGTAACTTTAATAATGATCCCTACAATAGGGTGATCAATGTAATGTACTTCGTTGCTGCGCATGTCCCGTTTTTCTTTTATTAACACTATACGTTTGGTTTGCCAGGTTTCAGCGGTGGTTTGATCTATTGAATCGGAAACAGCGTTGGAAAAATCGTTTTGTGTTTCTGTTGTTTGCATTCCTGCGTTGTTTTGTATTTCTGCAGGGCTTTCTATTCCCAAAGGCATTTCCTGCGTAATGATTTCAGGATTTTCTGGCAATTCCGGCCAGGGATTTTCTATTTCCTCAAGTTTGGGTTCAAACTCTGCAAACCATAAATTGGTATCCAATCGAAAATAAGTGGCGACACTCAAGCGAATGGCGCCCGCTAATTTGGGAGCGGGTTCAATCGAATTTGAATTGTGAATTAAAATCCAGTCCGCTTGATTTTTATTGCTGACGGGTTGGCGCCAGGCTTGATGAAATAATAATTGGTAGTCAATTGAACGCGAAAGTTTATCAGCCTGAAAATTTAATTGCCGCATCTCTGCAGGTAACTGATAAAAAGCCTGGGTGTTAAAATCGACAGCCAATTCGGCTGGACTGCTTGCGGATGCTGCACTGGTTAACTCATCGGTGTTTTCGGTGGTTGCTGGAGGCGTAACAGGATTAGGATCTTTTAATGTCTGCCAGCGTGCAGGGTAGTGCAGTGGAATATTATTCGGGAAGTGTTCTTGTAGCGCAGGATTTTTGCGCGAAAAAATAATCATTTCAACCTGATACCATCCCTGATGATTGATTGCTGTTTGTTCAACAGCTTGTGCATTTACCCGATTCACAATCAGTAATGAGATTGTGGATAAAACCAAAGCTAAAACCGAAGGAATTTTCAATGCTGTGTTCATTTGAGGCTCTGCAATAGTTGTTGAATATGTTGCATACGATCTTCAATGGATTCCATGGGAATAGTAAATTTTATTTTACTCGCCCCTTCCAGTTTAAACGCTCGTGGTTGCGATTGTACCAGAGTCACAATTTTCATAGGGTCGACTTTTGTCTCACTGGAGAAATCCACAAAGCCGCCACGGTTATTGGCTTCCAATTTGCTAATCCCCAATGCTTGCGCCTGAATTTTTAATTCGGTAACACGAAACAGGTTTTTGGTTTGATCCGGCAACAGGCCGAAACGATCAATCATTTCGACCTGCAAGTCGCGTAGATCTTCTTTGGTTTCAGCGCTGGCGATGCGTTTGTACATCACCAAACGACCATGAACATCGGGTAAATAATCCGAAGGAATCAGTGCAGGAATATGCAAATTAACTTCGGTAATATCGCGTAAGGATTGTTCAAAGTTGGCTTGTTTACCTTTGCGAATCGATTTAACAGCTTGATCAAGCATTTCCATATAAAGCGAGAAACCAATGGTTTGAATTTGTCCACTTTGTTCCTCACCCAATAATTCACCGGCACCGCGAATTTCCATATCGTAAGTGGCGAGTGTGAAACCGGCTCCCAAATCTTCAGCAGCACTGATGGCTTCCAATCGTTTGATGGCATCATCGGTCATGGCCCGGCGTTCAGGAGTTAGTAAATAAGCGTAAGCCTGATGGTGTGACCGACCCACACGGCCGCGCAATTGATGTAATTGCGCCAAACCAAATTTATCTGCGCGGTGAATAATAATAGTGTTGGCACTGGGAATATCGATACCGGTTTCAATAATGGTGGTACACACCAGAATATTAAATCGTTTGTGATAAAAATCGGACATTACACGTTCGAGATCGCGTTCGCGTAATTGTCCATGCCCTATACCAACACGCGCTTCTGGAACCAATTCTTGTAATTCACGTGCAACTTTTTCAATGGTGTCGACTTCATTGTGTAAATAATACACTTGGCCACCACGCAAAATTTCACGCAATATGGCTTCTTTAATAGTTGCTTCGTCATATTGGCGAACAAAGGTTTTAACGGATAAACGCCGTGCCGGTGGTGTTGCAATAATAGATAAATCACGAATGCCTGACATGGACATATTTAATGTGCGCGGAATCGGTGTTGCAGTCAGTGTGAGAATATCAATTTCCGCGCGGAAGGCTTTCATCTGTTCTTTTTGACGCACACCAAAACGATGTTCTTCATCGATAATTAATAAACCCAAATTTTTAAATTTAACATCGGATTGCAATAATTTATGGGTGCCGACGATGATATCAATTTTGCCTTCAGCTAAACGTTTCAACGCATCGTCGACTTCTTTGTTGGTTTTGAATCGTGACAAAACATCGATGTTAATTGGCCAATCAGCAAAACGATCTTTGAGTGACTCATAATGTTGTTGTGCCAACAAAGTGGTGGGGGCCAAAATCACGACTTGTTTTCCGGCATGACTGGCAATAAATGCTGCGCGCATGGCGACTTCGGTTTTACCAAAACCGACATCGCCACAGACTAATCTATCCATAGGTTTATTCGACAACATATCAGCACGCACGGCTTCGATTGCACGTTGTTGATCGGGCGTTTCTTCAAAAGGAAAACTCGCCGTAAATGTTTGGTAAGCCAATTCAGGATCAGGAAATGCAAAACCTCTTCGTGCGGCACGTTTTGCATAAACTTCCAATAATTCTGCAGCGGTATCGCGAATTTGTTCAGCGGCTTTGCGTCTGGCCTTTTGCCAAACTTCACTGCCCAATTTGTGTAAAGGGGCGAGTGCTTCATCATTCCCACTGTAACGACTGATCACATGCAGGTTGGTGACAGGTACATAAAGTTTGGCACCATCAGCATATTCGAGTGTTAGAAATTCATTGGTTTGATTATCCAGTGTAATACTTTCCAATCCGCGATAACGGCCAACACCGTGATCAATATGCACAACAGGCGCGCCGATTTTTAATTCGGTTAAATGCTTGACGATTAAATCGGCGTTATCTTGTGATTGCTTACGTCGCCTTTGTTGTTGGACACGCTCACCAAAAAGTTGCGATTCACTGATAATTGCCAGTGGTGGATCGGTTTGTAATAAACCCTGTTCCAATGGCGCTATGGTAATTGCAATGCCGGATTTTTTTTCAGAAAAGGCTTTCCAGTTATCGACTATTTCCGGTTGTATACGAATACGTTGTAATAATTCCAATAAAGCTTCACGTCGGCCTGCAGATTCTGCGCAAAATAAAACAGCCCCGGATTGTTCCATTAAAAAAGCTTCGATCGCTGTTAATGGATTTTCAGACTGCATTCTTATCGGAAGGCTAGGTGGTGTTTGCGTTGCAAATGAGCAATAACCCGTTTTGTGTTCCTGATATTCCGGTGTGATATCAATTCGTTGATGCGATTTTAAATGACCAAAAAGCTCATCGATAGCCAGATAAATTTCTCGCGGAGACAGCAGCGGACGCAACAGATCACCCTTTCTGCTTTCGTATCGACGATTTAATTCTTGCCAAAAATGTTCTGCCGACTGCTCAAGTGCGCCTAATGTAAAAACAGACGTTGATTTGGGTAAATAATCAAACAGATGACTGGTTTCGGTAAAAAACAGTGGGAGATAATATTCAATCCCCGGTGGCGAAATACCTGCACTGATATCTTGAAAAACCGGGCAGGCTTTATGGTTGACATCAAACTTTTCCAACCACTGCTGTTTAAATAATTGAATACCGGTTTTATCCAGGGGGAATTCTTTTGCGGGTAAAAAATTAATCTTATCGACTTTATCCAGAGTGCGTTGTGTTTCAGGATCAAAAGTGCGTAGCGATTCAATTTCATCATCAAATAATTCAATCCGATAGGGTAACTCGCTCCCCATAGGATAAATATCCATTAATGAACCACGCAGTGCGAATTCACCATGTTCATAGACACTGTCAACAGCGCGATAACCCGCACGTTCGAGTTGTGCGCGCAATTCTTGTGGATTAAATTTATCCCCTATACTCACAATCAAACTATTGGCCAATAAATAGGATTGTGGCATCAATCGTTGTAACAAACTGGTGATAGGTACCACCAAAATACCGCGATTGCTTTGGGGTAATTGATATAGGGTGAGTAATCTTTCGGAAACAATATCCTGGTGCGGTGAAATATTATCGTAGGGCAGGGTTTCCCAATCTGCCAGATGTAAAATTTTTAATCCGGTTCCTTCTGCAAAAAATCGCAATTCATTTTCCAGTGCGATTGCACTGCTGGTATTGGGTGTAATCACCAGGCTGAAATTATTTTCGGCCTGGGTAGCCTTGACTATTGCCAATGCCGGTGCGCATCCAGTGAGTTGTCCCCATGTGGTGCGTTGACTTTTGGTGAGTTTGGGAGGGGACAGCGGTGAAAATAGATTCATAATTCGTGTTTAAAAAATAAATGGACTAATCTTGTCTTGGGTATTTGTCTTGGTGTTGGTGCGTAAAGATACAAGTTTCATCAGGTTTTTAATAGGATTAATTACCGTTTATTTGTGGTAATTTCAATCGATTGACAGTTTCGACCTTATATATGACATCCATTTATTATTAGGCGGTTCAGGTTAGGTAGCAGGCAGTTAGGTGATGGCAGGATAATTTTCATCCACTTCCTTGTGATTACGCGGGTATGAAGAAAATACTTTCGGCAAAACTCTTTTGTAAATATTATTTTTCTACAAATGCTCGCTCAATAACATAATCACCTGCAACTCCGATACGAGGTGAAACTTTTAATCCATTTTTATCCAATATTGCGCAGGTATCATCGAGCATCCCAGGGCTGCCACAGAGCATGGCGCGATCTGTTTCCGGGTTCAGTGGTGGCATGCCAATATCAGTTAACAATTTTCCGCTTTCTAGCAGATCGGTTAGTCTGCCTTGGTTAACAAAATCTTCGCGTGTCACTGTGGGATAATAAATTATTTTCTTGTGTGCATCTTCACCTAAAAATTCGTTATTCAATAATTCCTGTGTAATAAAATCACGATAAGCCAAATCATCTATTTTACGAACGCCGTGAACCAAAATAATTTTTTCAAATTTTTCATAGGCATCAGGATCCTGAATCAAGCTGAT
>CAZICR010000083.1:0-10322 GCA_964537795.1 uncultured Cellvibrionaceae bacterium
CCATTGTTGAAGTTGAAATTGACGGTGTGTTGCACGAATACAGTGCTATTGAAGGTGTTCGCGAAGACGTAATTGAGATTCTTCTCAACCTCAAGGGTGTTGCTGTGGTTATGCACGGCAAAGACAACGCTGTGTTGACTTTGAGCAAGAAAGGTCCCGGTCTGGTGACTGCAGGTGATATTCAGGTTGATCACGATATTGAGATCAAAAACCCGGATCATTTGATTGCTACTATCACTGGCAATACTGAATTGAAAATGCGTTTAACCATTGCACGTGGCCGTGGTTACCAACCTGCTGACAATCGTCGTCGTGATGATGATGAAAGTCGCGCAATTGGTCGCTTGCAATTGGATGCTTCTTTCAGCCCGGTAAAACGTTTGGCCTACTCTGTAGAAAGTGCGCGTGTTGAACAACGCACTGACTTGGACAAATTAGTACTTGAGTTGGAAACCAACGGTACTATTGATCCGGAAGAAGCGATTCGTCGTGCTGCAACCATTCTTCAACAACAGCTTGCTGTGTTTGTGGATTTGGAGGGCGAGAAGCAATCAGCTCCAGAGCAGAAAGAGGAAACGATTGATCCAATTCTGCTGCGTCCAGTAGACGATTTGGAATTGACAGTTCGCTCTGCCAACTGTTTGAAAGCTGAAAATATTTACTACATTGGTGATTTGATTCAACGTACAGAAGTTGAATTATTAAAAACACCAAACTTGGGTAAAAAATCTTTGACCGAAATTAAGGACGTTCTGGCTTCACGCGGTTTGTCTCTCGGTATGCGTTTGGAAAACTGGCCACCAGCCAGCCTGAAAAACGACTAAGCGAATCAAAGGCCGTTTTCAATCGAAAGATTGAAAACGGCCTTTGTTATTAGTTCGCTCGTAACTCACTTCGGTGCGAGCGGTTAACGAGATTGTGTAAACAATCCATATTTGAAGGTATTTTAAAATGCGTCATCGAATAAGTGGCCGTCAACTCGGTCGTAATGCTTCTCATCGTAAAGCCATGTTCCGCAATATGTCGGCATCATTGGTTGAACACGAATTAATTAAAACTACTTTGCCAAAAGCAAAAGAGCTGCGTCGTGTAATCGAGCCTCTGATCACTTTGGCTAAAGTTGACTCAGTAGCCAATCGCCGTTTGGCTTTCGCACGTCTGCGTAGCAAAGAAGCAGTAGGTAAATTGTTTAGCCAATTGGGTCAACGTTACCAAACGCGTCCAGGTGGATATGTGCGCATTCTGAAATGCGGCTTCCGTGCTGGCGATAAAGCGCCAATGGCTTATGTAGAATTGGTTGATCGTCCGGTGGATGCTGTAGCAGTAGATACTGAATAAAGCGAACTGATAGAAATTCAAAAAACGCCAAACCCTCAAGTTTGGCGTTTTTTTTTGAAGGCTTGATGGGTTAAGCAGTTAGGAATTAGGAGGTCTAAGTGATTATTCGCGACTGTGAGGAGATGGATATTGATTATGTCACACGCATTTATAACCACTATATCAAACACACCACCATTACATTTGAAGAAGTGGAAGTAAATCCGACAGAAATGGTTGTGCGAATTAAAAATATTCAGTCACATTTCCCTTTTCTGGTTTGTGAGGACGCTGGTGTTATTGTTGGATATGCTTATGCAAGTACATGGAAGGATAGATCCGCCTATCGACATACAGCAGAGGTAACTATTTACATACATCCAGATCACCTGGGCAAAAAAATCGGCCAGCAAATCTATACTGAACTATTTAATCAGCTGCAACAAAAAAACTTTCATGTGTTAGTCGCTTGTATCGCCACACCCAATCCTGCGAGTATTGGATTGCATGAAAAGTTTGGATTCAAGCAAGCAGCACAGTTTAGAGAAGTTGGGTTTAAATTTAATCAGTGGTTGGACGTAGGCTATTGGTCAAAAACATTAAGCTGAAAAAGCTCCCGATTTAGTGAAGTTTTTGTGATTTAAATTTTTATATGGATGTTCATTCAACAGCGCAAAGACTATCAAAAACTTATCAAAGAAATGTCTCAGTTTCACGATGAAATTTCTAAGCGTCAAAATGATATAAAAAATTGCCCCAATACCAAAGCAGAAATCAGCAGTGAGTTGCAGTAGTAAAATAAGAAATTTTAATAACCGAGGCGCAAGCTGCACTTGTAAAAAACTACCGAAACTCTACAGCTCTACGAAATTTGGAGGGCGAGAAAACGGGTGCCATTAAAGTGATGCGCGCTATCTGGAAGCTGGGGCTACTCATTGGGATTGCAAAGCATTTGGCGATGTATTACTCAAGCGTGCGTTGTCGGAATGTGAATATGTCACAGAGTAAATCTTTATTGGATTTGCTTGGGGTGTAAACCAATTCGACACCAATAAAAACACTACGAATAGCTATTTATTTCGTCGCCATAACCGTGTATTTTTGCAGGATTGTTTTTTGGTCGATTGAAAAATTGGGTGCAGATTTTAATTAGTTGGTAGTCAATAAGGGCTGGGATTTATGGATACGAATTTACACACAGCGCCTTCATTTCTGGATCTTTTTGAACAAACACTGGAAAAGTATCCCAATCGACCCGCATTGGCGGGTGAGTTTTCCGGAGATTCAGGAATATCCTCAGGGCAGGTGACCTATGTTGAGTTGGATCAACAGGCGCGTCTTATTGCCCGTGCTTTGAGTAATCAGGGCGTCACATCAGGAAATACAGTCGCCATCCATACCGCCTCACGCTCACATGCCATTGCCGCTATGCTTGCTGTCTTGCGTTCTGGATGCGCCTACCTGCCCCTGGATCCCGTATATCCCGCCGAACGATTGAACTACATGGTCGACAATGCCAATACGCGGATTGTGATCAGTGATAATGACGACTTTATTCCTTCTTCTGCCAATCGATTGGATCTGCGTTCTCTGGATTGGAGTTCGCAGCCTGAAGTTGTGAAGCGTTTGGCTATAGATCTTGCCAGTGATGCTTACATAATCTACACATCAGGTTCGACAGGCCGCCCCAAAGGCGTACGCATGAACCATGGTACTTTGAATAATTTAATTCGTTGGCAAAATGCACATTATTCTGCTGATGAATGTTTTCGGACGTTGCAATTTTCATCTTTAAGCTTTGATGTTTCGTTTCAGGAAATATTTGCAACTTTTGCGCAAGGTGGATGTTTATTTTTAGTCCACAATCAAACCAAGCAGGATTTCCGTGCGTTGCTGACGTTTATTGATCAGCAAAAAATTGAACGAATTTTTTTACCTTACATTGCGTTATTGCAATTATTGCAATGGGCAAATCGTTTGCGGTTGTATCCGCAATCATTGCGTGAAGTTATTACTGCCGGCGAACAATTGGTGGTGAGTGACGAACTCAAGAAAGCATTTAAAGCAATTCCTCATGCGCGTTTAAGTAATCAATACGGCCCATCGGAATCTCACGTAGTTACTGAATATATTTTGCCGAAAGATATTTCCAGTTGGGAAGCAATTCCACCGATTGGCATTCCGATTGATAAAGCCCAAATACATCTATTGGATGAACAGCTACAGCCAGTTGCCGATGGTGATGTCGGTGAATTATTTATTGCCGGTCCAGTATTGGCGAATGGTTATATTAATAATCCTGATGAAACTGCCAAGCGTTTTGTCAGTTTGAATTTAGCAGGCAAAACCATTCCTGCTTATCGAACCGGTGATCTTGCAGCGCGACGTGACGATGGCAATATTATTTATAAAGGACGTATTGATAGCCAGGTTAAAATCAGCGGCTATCGTGTCGAGTTGAGCGAAGTTGAAGCCAAATTATTGGATACACATCTGGTTGATGAAGTCGCTGTTGCTGTGCGTGAATTGCGTGGCAATAAACATTTGGTTGCGTTTGTTGTTACGCAAGATGAATTTTCAGTAGATCAATTAAAAGCAAAATTGGAAATTGATTTGCCGCATTATATGCAGCCGGGTGAATATCATGTGTTGCCAGCTCTATTAAAAACGCCCACAGGAAAAATTGATCGTAAAACCATGTTGGAGCAGTTGGCAGCAAATGAATCCGATAATCAACAATCGGCACAAAAAAATCTGCCAGTTAATCAACAAATTCTTGCGATTATTCGTCGCGAAATTCGCCAGCCTTCAGCACAGCTTTCTGATAATTTAATTCAACAAGGAATGGACTCACTTGCAGCCAATCGCATCGCGGCAGCACTTTATGATGAATTGAATTTATCGGTTCCTGCTTATGCATTGTTCCAGCATCGCAGCATTAAACGTTTTATTGATCATGCCACTCGCAGCACCCAAGCCTCAAGCGCTACACAATCCCATGAAAAAGCAGTTGATGCGGAAGTGGCCATTATTGGCATGGCTGTTAATGTCCCCGGTGCGGATCGATTGGAAAACTTTTGGCAAAATCTGGTTGACGCCCGTGAATCCGTTAATTACTTCGAGCCTAATAAAGGTGATAGGGTTAATGCGCGTGGAATATTAAAAGATCCATTGGGGTTTGATGAACAATTTTTTGAAATGACGCCAGTGGAAGCGCGTTTTATTGATCCACAACAAAGGCTGTTATTGGAATTATCCTGGCAGGCTTTGGAAAATGCAGGCTACTCACCAAAAGATTTCCCTGGGCGTATCGGTATTTATTGTGGAACCGGGAACAACACTTATTATTTAAATAATGTATTGAAAAACTCTGATCAATTGGAAGATTTCGGTGCGTTTCAAGCAATGATCGCCAATGAAAAAGATTATTGTGCAACACGAATCGCCTACAAATTAAATTTGGTTGGCCCGGCAATTTCTGTTCACAGCGCTTGTTCAACGTCGTTGGTTGCTGTGTGTCACGCTGTTGAGGCGATTCGTTCCGGTCAATGTGATATTGCCATTGCTGGTGGCGCGTCACTGACATTTCCGCAGCAACAGCCTTATGAATATCAGGAAGGCAGTATTTATTCGCGCGATGGCCACACACGTACTTTTGATCGAGATAGCACAGGAACAGTTTTCAGTGATGGTGCTGGTTTGGTTGTTTTAAAGCGTTTGGATTTTGCGCAGCAAGATGGCGATGCTATTTATGCCTCAGTGATGGGTGTTGCGGTCAATAACGATGGTGCAGACAAAGCCAGTTTTTCTGCTCCCAGTGTTGAAGGGCAAAAACACGTGATTATGGCTGCGCAACAAAACGCAGGCGTTCAGCCACATGAATTGGGTTATGTTGAGGCGCATGGTACTGCAACGCCGATTGGTGATCCGATTGAAGTGGCGGCATTAACCGCAGCATTTGGTGGTGTAAATGCACCGCGACATAGCTGTAAATTAGGTTCAGTGAAAAGTAATTTTGGACATTTAACTGCCGCTGCCGGTGTTGTTGGTATGATCAAATCGGCATTGGCAATTGATAATGATTTAATTCCCGCGAATTTAAATTTTGCAAAACCCAATCCTGCTTTGGCATTAGAAACCAGTCCGTTTGTGATTGCCAGTCAATCTTCTTCCTGGAATCAACCTGCATCAAAACGAATTGCAGGTGTGAGTTCATTCGGAATCGGTGGAACCAATGCGCATGTTATTTTGCGTGGGGTGGATGCAGAAGCAGTTATATCAGAATCACCGCGCTGGATTCCATTATGTTTGAGTGCCAATAATCCACTTGCATTGGAAGCGTCTATCAATCAATTAAAAGATACTGCACAAAAACACAATTTTAATACTGCTGATTTAGCTGGATTATTAGCCAGATATCGCGCTGCATTTCATTACCGCAATGCAGTCGCTATTGATTCGCAAAAAACTTTGGTGGATTTGCTTTCGCAAGTGACAGCGAATGATGAGCCTATTGCTAACATAGAAAATATTGCATTTTCTTTTCCGGGACAGGGCAGTCAAGTTGTCACTATGGGTGCAGAACTCTATGAACAAGTTGAGCCTTTCCGTGCGGCGATTGATCAGGCCGCCGGGATTTTGCAGCAAGAACATCAAGTCGATTTAAAAGCTTTGCTCTTCTCGGTTGATGCAGATTTAAAATCGACAGCGCATACACAAATTGTACTTTTCTCTGTTGGTTATGCTTTATCACAAACATTGATTGATTTGGGTATTCAACCGCAAGCAGCAATTGGTCACAGCATCGGTGAATTAGCAGCTGCAACAGTTGCTGGTGTTTTTGATTTGCCAACAGGATTGCGATTGGTGGTGACTCGTGGTCGTGCTATGCAATCACAACCTACTGGCGCCATGATTGCTGTGCGTGAACCAGCATCGGCGATAGAAAAATATTTAAATCAGGATTTGGTTGTCGCTGCACAAAATACGCCCGAATCTTGCACGCTTGCAGGCAGTTTTGATGCGATTGCTAAAGTGAGTCAGCAATTAACCGCAGATGGCATTAAATATAAAGCGCTTGAAACCTCGCATGCATTTCATTCACCTTCAATGGAAGGTGCGAAAACATTGCTAGCGGAATTAAAAGATGTGCAGCTGAATCCTCCGCAAATTCCATTTGTTTCTTGCGTGACTGGCGATTGGATTAAACCTGAACAGGCAACAGATATTCATTACTGGGCAAATCAATTGCGCCAACCAGTGAAGTTTTATCAAGGCATTCAAACCTTATCGCAATTACCCAATTTGTTGGTGATTGAATGCGGGCCACAACGCACAGTATCGGGAATGATGTTGCAAACTCTGCCAGAAAAATCCGATTTGCATTTGATCCATTTGTTATCAGCGGCAGGCCAAGCAACAAAAGAGTTGGTGGGCTTCAGTCAATCACTCGGCGATATGTGGGCTTTGGGTGTTGAAGTGCAATGGCCTGCAGTGAGAGTGAATCGTAACGCATTTAAATTTTTACCGCCTTATCCATTCCAGCATAAAACACATGTAATAGAGCCAACGCAGGTTTTGCATCAAACACAATCCATTTCAACGACAGGGACTGCCGTCCTCGAAACTCCAAAGGTAATCAGTATGAAAGACGCCATTATTTCGCAATTGGAAAATTTATTCTCCGATATCTCCGGTATGGATTTGCATAACGCAGATCGCGATGCAGGATTTTTTGAATTGGGGTTGGATTCATTGTTGCTCACGCAATCGACTTTAAAATTGAAAAAACAATTTAAAGTGCAAGTGAGCTTTCGCCAGTTGTTAAATGAATGTAATAACTTCAGCAGCCTTGCAGAGTATTTAGTGGCACAGGGTGTTGCTGTTGACATTCCGGCTGCACCAGCTGCATCGGCGCCAGCAAATATTTCGGCGTCTGTTGCTCAGGCTGCACCTGTAATGCAAGCATCTCCACAGCCTGCTCCTGTGTTTGCTGCGCCAGGTTTTGCTCCACAATTTGCAATGCCTGCCGATGGAAATGTGATTGCGCTTTTGCAACAACAAATGCAATTGCTGCAAGGGCAGTTGGCTTTGTTGGCCGGTGGCGTGGTACCAACTCATGCGCCTGTGATTGCAAGACCTGTTGCAGTAGCATCAGCTCCACAAGTGGCTGCGCCTGCTGCAAAAGAATCAGCCGTAAAACCTTTTGGTGCTGGTACACGCATTAATGTAAAACGTTCCAATGATATGACGGCGAAACAAAAAGCCAATCTGGAAACTTTAACGGCGCGTTACACGACTAAATTTAAAAGTTCAAAAGCATTTGCTCAAGCCAACCGCAAACAATTGGCTGATCCGCGTGTGGTATCCGGCTTCCGAAACACATTGAAAGAGTTAATTTTTCCGATTGTGGTGGAGCGTTCAGAAGGTGCCTATTTGTGGGATATAGACGGCACTCGTTTTATTGATATCACTTGTGGATTCGGTTCTAACTTTTTTGGTAATGGTGCCGACTTTATTCGCCAAGCAGTGCATAAACAATTGGATACAGGTTACGAAATTGGCCCACAACATCCATTGATGGCTGAGGTGTCGCGTTTATTTTGTGAAGTCACTGGTAACGAACGCGCAGCATTTTGTAATACAGGATCGGAGGCAGTTATCGGAGCCGTTCGTTTAGCTCGAACCGTCACTGCGAAAGAAAAAATTGTCATTTTCGAAAACGATTATCACGGCATTAATGATGAGGTCATCGTCTCTCGCGGTGCTAACGGTTTGTCCACGCCTGCCGCCGCGGGCATTCCGGAAGCTTCTGTAGAAAATGTCATTGTGCTGGATTATGGCGATGAAAAATCATTGGATTATATTCGCGATAATGCTGACGACATTGCTGCTTTGTTAATTGAGCCAGTACAGAGCCGTTACCCCGAATTACAACCGCGCGAATTTTTAAAGAAAGCGCGCCAATTGTGTACTGATAACAATATTGCGTTTATTTTTGACGAAGTGATTACAGGTTTCCGTATTCATCCTCGTGGTGCACAAGGTTTCTATGGAATTGATGCCGATATTTGCACTTACGGAAAAATTGTCGGCGGTGGTTTGCCTGTCGGTGTGATCGGTGGCAAAAAAGAATTTATGGATGCACTGGATGGTGGTCAATGGCAATACGGCGATAATTCCTCACCGGAGGTTGGCGTGACTTATTTTGCGGGTACTTTTGTTCGTCATCCACTAGTACTTGCTGCGGCGGAAGTAGTACTCAAGAAAATTAAAGCAGAGCCTCATTTGCAAGATTGGTTGAATGCGCGTGCTGATCGCATGGTAAAAGAAATTAACGATTACGCAAAAATGGTGGGTGCGCCAGTGAAAATCGCTAACTGTGGTTCCATGTGCAAAATTAAAATTCCGCAAGAAATCCCTTATGAAGAATTAATTTATATTTTGTTGCGAGAAAAAGGTATCCATGTGTGGGATGCGCGCCCAACCTTTATCACTACTGCGCATAGCGACGATGATTTGGCTTATATAGTCAAAGCTTTTAAAGAATCGATGGATGAAATGTTGTTGATGGATTTCTTTCCACCAGCTGACATCACAAAAAAAAACAGCTTACAAACTGAAGTAAAAGTGTCGGCCGCCGACCCGGAACAGCCCGTTAGCGATTACCAGCAGAAAAATTTCGCACCACCTGTGCCCGGCGCAAAATTAGGTCGCGATGAACAAGGGCGGGCCGTCTGGTTTGTGCCATCAAAATCAGATCCAACACAATTTGAAAAGTGGCAAGGATAAATACTAATGAATCAAGTTCTCGATCGCTTTATTCCGCATGATCCTTTTGCATTTGGTGAACTGGCTGCTGCTGTTCCAACAACTGAATCACAACGTGAAGTCTGGTTAGCTTCGCAATTTGGTGACGATGCCAATTGTTCATTCAATGAATCAGTGTTTATCCATTTGCGTGGTGAATTAAATTTATCCGCATTGGAAGCGGCTATTGTGGATTTGCGTCGTCGTCATGAAGCTTTGCGCGGTTGCTTCAGTAGTGATGGCCATGAAATGGTTTTTTATAAAGACCGCCCCATTCCATTAGTGAAGCATGATTATCAAGCGCAAACGCCGGCAGAAGCAAAGCAGCGTTTGCGTGTATTGTGTCGTGAACGTGTCGAGCAACCTTTTGATTTATTCAATGGCCCTTTAGCTAAATTCGATTTAATTATTTTCGGTCCCAAGCAACACAGTTTGGTGATGACATTGCATCACTCGGTGTGTGATGGCTGGTCACTTTATGTGATGGCAGATGAGTTGGGGCATTTGTACACCGCGCGTTTAAATCGTCGCTTGGTTGATTTGCCGCCTGCACCCAGTTTTGCTGAATATGCTGTTTGGGAGCGCGGTGAAGAAACGGCACAATTGCGTGCAGACAGTTTGCGTTATTGGCAGCAAAAATTTGTGAAGGGCGCGCCTACATTGGAATTGCCTTATGACAATTCGCGTCCCGCACATCGCAGTTTTGCTGCGCAACGTTTGGATAAATCCTTGCCGTTGGATTTGGTTGGTCAGTTACGAAAATTAGCGGCATCCAATCGAAGTACGTTAATTAGTACATTGATGGCAGGTTATTTGGGTTATTTGCATCGCTTATCCGGTGCGATGGATATTGTGATTGGTGTTCCTTTCGCTGGCCAAATGGCAAAAGGTGATCATTCCCTGGTCGGACATTGCGTGAATATCATTCCACTTTATTTTAATTTAAAGGGTTCTGAAAGTTTTCGCGATTTAATTTCATTAGTTCAACAAGCGATGTTGGAGGCCTTTGAGAATCAATATTTAACTTACGGCACATTGTTGCAAACGATTGAAGCAGATCGTGATCCATCAAAACCACCACTGGTGTCGGTGATTTTTAACGTGGATCAGGAAGGTGAAGCCAGCACGGCTTATCAAGGTTTGGAAATGGAATTTGGTTCCAATCCGCGCACTTTTGAAAATTTTGATTTGAATTT
>CAZICR010000084.1:0-413 GCA_964537795.1 uncultured Cellvibrionaceae bacterium
CTATCCTGCTTATACGGTCCCTCAACCTCAACACCCCTATACTCCGCTTGTTGTTGAGTTAATTTGGTAATCACACCACCGAAACCTTCCACCATATCTTTTGCCACTTCTTCATCCAATTTTTTAGGCAGTACACGAACGTAAATATGTTCGGCTTTTTGTTCTGTCGGTAAATCCGCAAATTTTCTCTCATACAAATAAATTTGTGCGAGAACCTGATTGGCAAAAGAACCATCCATAATACGTGATGGGTGACCGGTGGCGTTGCCTAAATTCACCAAGCGACCTTCTGACAATAACAACAAGTAATCATTTTTTACCGGGTCACGATATACTTTATGCACTTGAGGTTTCACTTCCTCCCATGCCCATTCTCTGCGCATAAATGCAGTATCAATTTCGCTGTCAAAGTG
>CAZICR010000084.1:423-10018 GCA_964537795.1 uncultured Cellvibrionaceae bacterium
CACCGCACCGGGTTTTAATGCGCGCAACATAGCAGAGTCACACACATTCACATTACCGGTAGTCGTCACTAACAAATCAGTTGTGCTCAACACTGCGTGATTTAAATCTTCAAATTTACCTGTGTTGATGCCGTGATTGTAAGGCGACACCACTTCAAATCCATCCATACAAGCTTGCATCGCACAGATGGGATCTATCTCAGTAATTTTTACAATCATGCCTTCCTGACGCAATGATGCTGCAGAACCTTTGCCCACATCACCGTAACCAATCACCAAGGCTTTTTTACCCATAAGCAAATGATCCGTACCGCGTTTAATCGCATCACTCAAGCTATGACGACAACCGTATTTGTTATCGTTTTTACTTTTGGTGACAGCATCATTCACATTGATTGCGGGTACTTTTAATGTTCCCTTCTTCAGCATTTCAATTAGACGATGAACGCCGGTAGTGGTTTCTTCAGAAATGCCGTGAATTTTATCCAGCATTTGCGGATATTTTTCGTGAACGATTAGGGTGACATCGCCACCGTCATCGAGAATCATATTGGCATCCCAAGGCTTGCCATCTTTCAAAATAGTTTGTTCGATACACCACCAGAATTCTTCTTCAGTTTCACCTTTCCATGCGAACACTGGAATTCCGCGTTCCGCAATTGCAGCGGCAGCGTGATCCTGCGTGGAAAAAATATTGCAAGATGACCAACGCACTTCCGCACCCAATTCAACTAATGTTTCAATCAACACGGCTGTTTGGATTGTCATGTGAATACAGCCAATAATTTTTGCATCAGCGAGTGGTTTGCTTTTTTTGTATTTACGACGTAACGCCATTAACGCTGGCATTTCGCTTTCAGCAATTTCAATTTCTTTTCGACCCCAATTAGCGAGGGTGATGTCAGCGACTTTGTAATCTGGTGTGTTCATGATGTTTTCCTGTGAAAAAATATATTTCTAAATAGCTTGACCCCACCCTAGCCCTCCCCTTGCCAGGGCAGGGAATGGCTCCTCCCCCTGGCAAGGGGGGGGCTGGGAGGGGGGTCAAATCGCTTTCTTCAACGCCTCAACCTTATCGGTTTTCTCCCAAGTGAAATCCGGCAGCTCGCGACCGAAGTGCCCATAGGCAGCAGTTTGTCGATATATCGGTCTTTTCAAATTCAACATTTGAATTAATCCACCCGGACGCAAATCAAAATGTTCACGAATTAATTTTACAATCTCTGCATCGGATAATTTTCCGGTACCAAAAGTATTCACCGAAATAGAGGTGGGTTCGGCAACACCAATGGCATAGCTGACTTGAATTTCACATTTGTCTGCAAGGCCAGCGGCAACCAAATTTTTTGCAACATAACGACCAGCGTAAGCGGCAGATCTATCTACTTTTGATGGATCTTTTCCTGAGAAGGCACCACCACCGTGACGCGCCATGCCGCCGTAAGAATCCACAATAATTTTGCGGCCGGTTAATCCACAATCACCGACTGGGCCACCAATAATAAATTGGCCGGTTGGGTTGATGTGATATTGGGTGTCTTTGTGCAACCATTCTGCTGGTAAAACATTTTTGATAATTAATTCGCGAACCGCTTCGTGAATTTCGGATTGTTTTACATTCGGGCTGTGCTGTGTTGAAAGCACGACTGCATCAATAGCAACTGGTTTGCCATTTTCGTAACGCAAAGTCACCTGGCTTTTCGCATCCGGACGTAACCAGGGCAGTGCGCCGCTTTTACGCAATTGCGCTTGTTTTTCGACTAAACGATGCGCATAAAAAATGGGAGCTGGCATTAATACTGCTGTTTCATTAGTGGCATAACCAAACATTAAACCTTGATCGCCCGCACCTAATTCTTTTGCATCGGCTTCATCAACACCCATGGCAATATCGGAGGATTGTTTACCAATCGCATTTAACACCGCACAACTGGCGCCATCAAAACCGACATCGCTGGAGTTGTAACCTATATCCAAAATTACCTGACGAATTAAATCTTCCAAATCCACGTAAGTCGATGTGCGCACTTCACCGGCAACAATGGCCATACCGGTTTTAACTAAAGTTTCAACGGCAACACGTGCGTTGGGATCATCTTTTAAAATTGCATCAAGAACTGCATCAGATATTTGGTCTGCCATTTTATCGGGATGACCTTCTGAAACAGATTCAGAAGTGAATACTGAATATTCGGACATAATTTTTTCCTTTCAATGAAATAAAAATTAATTTAAAGCACTTGACTCCACCCTAACCCTCCCCTTGCCAGGGGAAGGGACTGTTCCTCCCCCTGGCAAGGGGGAGGCTAGGAGGGGGTCACAAATTTGGTTTAAAAAACTGTCGCAATTGAATTTGGAAACCGTTGCGCAACGCAAAATAAACACTCTGCCCCTCATCCAATTTTGCGGCTCTGGCCCAGCGTGAAAAATCCTGGGGTTCGAATCCTTGCCATAAATCACCACAGGCCTCACGTGCCCAGGTTTGTTCGTGGCGACATAAATCACAGATCAATAAAGCGCCGCCCGGTGCGAGGCTGCGACTTAAATCAACAAAAATATCGGCAGGTGATGCCGTGTGATGCATCACCATATTGACCACTATGCAATCAGCCAACACATTTTGTGTGGCAAGTGATTGAGTATCGCCCAAAATAAATTCGATATTGCGCAGGGATTTTGTTTGTGCAAATTGTTTGGCTTTTTCCAGCATCTGCGCAGCGTTATCCAATGCTACAACTTGATTAAATTGCTGCGACAAAATTGCCAGAAACTCGCCTTCTCCAGGTCCAATTTCCAGGGCTAAATTTTTGTGTTTGAGTGGCGTGTTATTCAATAGATAACCGACTTGATCGGCGTAAACCGGATAGCTGGCGATTAAATCCTGTTGTGCGCGAAATTTATCGGCATTTTCTGCAAAAAAAGTTTGCGCAGCTTGATTACGTTCCTGGCGCAACTCTTCCACTTTTTGCTGAAGGTCAACAGAAAGTTGGATCTCATCAACCGTTGAAAATAATTGTTGTTGTAAATTCGCCAGGAAATGTTCTGGCGATAGATAAGCACGGCGGTAGAAAATCGAATTACCTTCACGACGTGATGTTAAAAGTCCGGCAGTAGCCAGTACTTTTAGATGATGACTCATGCCGGATTGGGTGGTATCGAATAGCCGGCTTAATTCCAGTACGCCGTAGGAGTCTTGTGAGAGCACGCGCAGAATATCCAGACGTAATTCATCGCCAGCTGCTTTCAATAGGCTGACCAGAGAGTCGGCGCTCAACTTGTCGTCCGTGTTGGTCGACAGGGGTTGGTTTGGGGTATTCAGTGATTGATTCATATTGGCAGTCTAGCAGCCTAACTCATCTATATCAAAATTTTTTGATATAGATTCTGTGGATGATATCTTTTTATATGAAAGATCATCAGACTTTTTCCGTTCTGTGCTTTACCACAGGTGGCGGCTGAGAGAGAATGCCGGCCAACAAATACTGCACATCAGACAGTAGATCCGGCAAAAATCCTTTTAAATCAACCATTCCAGGAGCTTCATTGATGCCTTCTCGCCAACATCTTGCCAACGCAATTCGTGTCCTTTCGATGGATGCGGTCCAAAAAGCCAATTCGGGTCATCCGGGCGCACCAATGGGAATGGCTGATATTGCCGAAGTCTTGTGGAATGACTTTTTAAAGCACAATCCAACCAATCCTGGTTGGGTTGATCGTGACCGTTTCGTGCTCTCTAATGGCCATGGCTCGATGCTGATTTACTCTTTGTTGCATTTGACTGGTTACGACTTGCCAATGGACGAGTTAAAGCAGTTCCGTCAGTTGCACTCCAAAACACCAGGTCACCCGGAGCTTGGTTATACAGTGGGCGTTGAAACGACTACTGGTCCATTGGGACAAGGTATTGCCAACGCGGTAGGTATGGCGCTGGCAGAAAAAATTCTGGCAGCCCAATTTAATCGTGACGGACACAAGTTGGTCGATCACTATACCTATTGCTTTCTGGGTGATGGCTGCATGATGGAAGGTGTTTCCCATGAATCTTGTTCATTGGCCGGTACTTTGGGCCTGAACAAACTGATTGCTTTCTATGATGACAATGGCATTTCGATTGATGGACATGTTGAAGGCTGGTTTACCGATGACACAGCCAAACGTTTTGAAGCTTATGGCTGGAACGTGATTCGTGCAGTTGATGGACACAATGCGGCGGCCATTAAGGCGGCTATTGAAACTGCACGTGCTGAAACCAAAAAACCCACATTGATCATCACCAAAACCATTATTGGTTTCGGCTCTCCTAACAAACAAGCGTCTCATGATTGTCACGGCTCGCCTCTGGGGCTGGAAGAAGTTGCACTGGTTCGTAAGACTCTGGGTTGGGAGTATGAGCCATTTGTGATTCCAGCCGATGTTTATGCCGGTTGGGATGCAAAAGCCAAAGGTGCTGCGGCTGAAAAATCCTGGAGCGATAAATTTGCCGCTTATAAATCAGCTTATCCGGAATTGGCTGCTGAATTTGATCGTCGCGTTATTAAAGGCGATTTGCCAGCCGATTTCGCCGCAAAAGCAGAAGCCTTTATTGCTGAGAGCCAAGCCAAAGGTGAAAAAATTGCCAGCCGCAAAGCGTCGCAAAACTCCATCGCTGCATTTGTACCAATCCTTCCTGAATTATTGGGTGGCTCTGCAGACCTCGCTGGTTCCAATCTGACGCTGGTAAAAACCTCTAAAGGTGTAACTGCCGATGATGCCAGCGGCAACTACATTTATTACGGTGTGCGGGAATTTGGTATGAGCGCCATCATGAATGGTATTTCTGCCCACGGTGGATTTATTCCCTACGGCGCCACCTTCCTGATGTTCCAACAATACGCTGCCAATGCCGTGCGTATGTCTGCCTTGATGAAGCTGCGCAACATTTTCGTTTATACCCATGACTCAATTGGTCAGGGAGAAGATGGTCCGACGCATCAACCGATTGAAGTATTGGCCAGCTTACGTATGACTCCCAATATGGATACCTGGCGCCCGGGCGATGCCGCTGAATCAGCTGTTTCCTGGAAAGCTGCAATTGAACGCAAAACTGGCCCGAGTTCGTTGGTCTTCAGCCGTCAAAACCTGGATACTTTCGCTCGCACGCCTGCACAAGTTGCCAATATTGCCAAAGGTGGTTACGTGTTGGTCGATTCAGTCGGTGAGCCTGAGGCCATTTTGATTGCTACAGGTTCTGAAGTTGGCGTAACGGTTAAAGCTGCTGAAGCATTGAAAGCCAAAGGTCGCAATATTCGTGTTGTGTCCATGCCATCGACTTCAGTCTTTGATCGTCAGGATGCTGCCTACAAAGAATCCGTTCTGCCCAGCCACATTTTTGCACGTGTCGCTGTTGAAACCGCACATGTGGATTTCTGGTACAAATACGTTGGCTTCGATGGCCGAGTAGTGGGTATGACTACTTTCGGTGAATCGGCGCCGGGCCCCAAACTGATGGAACACTTCGGATTCACTGTCGATAACATAGTGGCCACTGTTGAAGAATTACTTGAAGATTAATTTCTGATTTTTCCGACACAAAATAAAACACCCGCTAGTCGGGTGTTTTATTTTGTGGGTAGAAAATACTCATTTTGTTGAAAGCGTTGTGTGTGTTAACTGATTGAAGTAAAAAAGTATTTTTTGTTCCCGTTCGCCAAAATCAAAAGTGACAAGCACCAGCTTTGGATAATAACTAAAGTGGGACGACAAAATTTTCCGCCACTTTCATAATTGTCACCTAGCTGGCAGCTCTTGTCGCTATGAGTAACAATTGGTCGGTACACCAACTCCTACCATTGTCCGTTTCAGTCTCCTTGAGCTCCCGTCTGTTGATTTAAAGGCGGGAGTATTTTTAACCATACGAATATCGCGAATTTGGTCATGAATCAGGTTTGCAGGTTTACAAAACACACAACTATAACAACAGGCAGCAGAGGTCAGTTTCTTATGAAGCGCATTTATTTTCAAAAGGTGATGGGATTTGGTCTAGCACTTGGGGTGCTGGGAATGGTTGGCTGTGGCGGGTCCGGTGGAAAATCCTCTCCAAGTCAGTCCAGTTCTGTTTCAAGTTCAAGTTCAAGTAATGTTTCTAGTTCCATGGTTTCTAGCTCCTTGGCTTCTTCCAGTACCTCTAGCTCAGTCGTTTCGTCTTTCAGTTCTAGCAGTTCGGCTATTTGGTCATTGGTCTGGAGTGACGAATTCACGGCAAATTCTATTGATGCCAGCAAATGGGATCACGAGGAAAATTGTTGGGGTGGTGGTAATAACGAGCAACAGTGTTACACCAATCGTGCTGTCAATTCCTTTATCGAAAATGGAATATTGAATCTGGTGGCGCGCAAGGAAAATTTCACCGGCCCTAACACACCTGACGGTTCAGGTAGTGCCACATCAACCCTGCCCTACACTTCGGCGCGTTTGCGCACAAAGGGTTTGGAAGAGTGGACTTATGGCCGTTTTGAAATTCGTGCGAAATTACCTTTTGGCCAAGGCACCTGGCCTGCCATTTGGATGTTGCCAACTGATTCGCCCTATGGAAATTGGGCATCCAGTGGTGAAATCGACATTATGGAAGCGGTGAATTTAAAAACTGTTACGGGCAACAACGCGCCGGAAGCACGCGTACATGGAACGCTGCATTACGGTCGCGCTTGGCCACAGAATGTTTCTTCCGGTGCAGATTACACAATTCCTAATGCCAATCCTGCAGATGATTTCCATGTTTATGCGCTGGAATGGGAAGAAGGTGAAATTCGTTGGTATGTGGACGGTGTGCACTACGCTACGCAAAGATCCAGTGGTTGGTATTCACAATATTTGGAAAATGATCAATTAAAAAATGCACCTGAGGGCGCCCCTTTTGATGATCAATCGCGTTACCACTTGTTGTTGAATTTGGCGGTAGGTGGCGCTTGGGCGGGCAGCGTGAATAACACCGGGATTGATGAAACTGTGTTTCCGCAAACAATGCAAATTGATTATGTTCGCGTTTATCAATGCAGCGTATCGCCACAAACCGGTAAAGGTTGCGCGACGATTGGTGAAGCTGCTGAACTGGTTCCAGGCAACACACGTCCGGCCATTGGTGATGCCAATTTACCGGGGCCACCCTTGTTCAAAATGTATGAAGACAGTCTTGCCGAAGGTTTGCTGTTTGATAGCTATGACCCGGATAATTTTGTTAGCTACAGTGAAGTGAATGAAACCAGTCGCGGTAAAGTGTTGAATCTGGTGAAGACCGGCGCAACTGGAAATTTCTATTTCAAAGTGAATGGTGAGGCAGCTGATTTGCGCAATTGGTCGAGCGATTCCGAATTAATTTTTGACATCAAAGTGAATAGCAAAGCTGATGGTGCAACTCTGTTGGTGAAAATGGATTCCGGTTGGCCGAATGTCAGTGATGCCAATGTTACGCTAGCAGCAAATGGTGAATGGAAAGAATTCCGAATTCAATTGGGTGATTTGATTGATAACGGAAATTCCTTGGCCTCTGGTATGGCAAGTCTCGCAAGTGTTGCCAATATTTTTGTGTTGGAGCCTTCGGCTGCGATGAATGTATCTTTCGACAATATCCGTATTGAAGGTGAAGCCAATCAAACGGTTTTTGCTGAGCTGCCTTTGTACTCTGTTTATGAAAATGCAATCCCGGCTGAATTACAAATCCAAAGTTATAACCCTGATGGTGTGATCAGCAGTTCGCAACTTGATGAAACCGGTCGCGGCAAAGTATTTAATGTTGTTAAAACGGGTACTGCAGGAAATGTTTTTTTCAACATTAAATCCGGCGCGGCAGATTTGAGTCATTGGGCTACAACAGGTGAATTGGTATTTGATGTCAAAGTCAATTCAAAGGCGAGTGGTGCAAACTTGTTAATAAAAATGGATTCCGGCTGGCCCAATGTCAGCGATTTCACAGTGCCTGTTGCAAATAATGGGGAATGGAAAGAAATTCGTATTGCAGTTGCTGATCTAATTGATAATGGCAATTCAGTTGCTGCCGGTACGGCAACACTGACAGCAATCGCCAATTTGTTTGTGATTGAACCTACAGCGGCTATGGATGTTTCTTTCGATAATATTCGTTTGGTGGCGCCAACCAATTAAATCAATAAAATCCAGCAGGAAAAAACCGCAGCTCAAACTGCGGTTTTTTTTGGGGGTTGCAGGTTTCTATTTTTTATCTTCTCTTCCAGAATGTTGTTTTCGATATTCTGTCGGCGACATACCCACCAATCGACTAAAAAAACGGTGGAAAGCAGATTTGCTGTTGAATCCCGCTTCCAATAAAACATCCATTACGGTTTTATCTGTATCACTGAGTAAACGTTTGGCTTCTTCCACCCGGTAGCTATTCATAAATTCAAAAAAATTGGTGTTGTAGTGTTTGTTGATAACAGCGCTAACTTCTTTCACCGGTAAATTGATGCGTTTGGAGAACTCCTCAATGTTCAAGTTTTGTTTAAGAAAAAACTTTTGAACCTCCATGCCATCCTGTACTTTTTGAATAGCCAAATCAGTAATTTTTTCGATGATTTTATCTTTGTTAACTTCAGGTTTTGTGGTGAGTAATTGGTGTGCGTGCACCACACTATTGATGAAGAGCGCATTGATTAAAATAAAAATGACATAATTTTCAGTAATCCCAAAAAGATCGGCAACTTGGGGTGATTCACCCCCGATGATATTGGCAACAAGGTGTACCAATATCGAAAAGCTCCAGCTAAACAAAAATCCCAAGCTGAGAATATTCAACCAACTGGGTTCTGTGGGTGAAAAAGTAGAATACTGATTATGTAAACTGATTCGATAAAGTTTGACTCTATAGACAGCGGCCAAGCCATAAAAAAATGGCATGACTTTAATAAAATGCCATACCGCATTGGCAATTTGTTGATCGGTTTGATTCAGGTCGCGAAAGCGTAAATCGGAACTGTTGATTTGAAAAATAATTAACCAGAACAAGGCTATCAAAACAGGTATCAAATGCAGCATATGACGCCTTGAAAGAACAAAAGCATCTTGCGTCAGTGCAATCACATAGAAGAGCAGAAGCGGCCCTTTTAACAATTGTGCGGCGACCAAAAAGAAAGGCAAAAGCGTTTCATCAAATAACGGGAATAAACCAACGTCATCATTCCACAATACCAACACGCAAGCAGACGCAACGGCGATGGACATTAGCAGCATCGCCAGCAGGTAATTGGCCAAGCGATTTTTGACCGGGAGAATGGTTTGGAAAATCACCAATAAAAAACATTCGGCGACAGTCATAAATAAAATCATGTCATGAATGTTGAAGATATGCTCTTGCATGGTTGAACCTTGGTTGTTGTATTTATGGTGTAAGGCAAGGGAATAATAGCGCAAAATATTCCTGCATCCCACGGCGTCCCGATGCTGCCATGTCAAATCCCGATAGAATTTTCTCATTCTGACTTGGCAAATTAGTTTTTCAGCACTGCCTCAGGTAAACTTCACGGCCTCAAACTCCCAGCCTCAAATTCCTCATTCCGGTGTTATCAGGAGACTCCCCATGACCGTAAAACTAATGAAAGACCAGAAC